>CAYOIL010000017.1:12094-27354 GCA_964403985.1 uncultured Saprospiraceae bacterium | reverse complement strand
GCAACTACTTCGTTAGAAATACTCACGATAGCTAAGGCTATCCTTGCGTTTTCTGCTTATAAATCTCTCTTTGCTTAAGTCTTTTTTTTTCAATTTATCAAACATGCTTAAATATTTACAATTCCTTAAAAAGGATCATAGAGATTCTCCTTTATCTCCACTGTGATAGCAATATTTAGCTCGCCAAATGTTTGATAACGCTTCTAAATTCTAGCGTTTACTATGGTCTGTGTTCGCGAAATTTAACTCGTAATAAGGTAATGAAAAAAAAAATGTCCTGAAATCACAAAGACCTCAGAACATTTTTTATTGTAAGTAGTATAAAAGGTGTTGTTACACTTGTTTATACAATCATTTATTGAATTATCAATTGTAAAGCTTTTGATCCTTCTTCAGTTGAAATACTAACACTGTAAATTCCAGCTGGAAGAGAATGCTTATTGAAACTATAAGTGTTTCCTTTAAATTGATCTGTGAAAACCTGTCTGCCTGTTTGATCAATAACTCTCAATACAGCAGTAGAATTTTCATTGTTATCAATAGTGATATTTGCAAAATCAGCCATTGGGTTAGGGGCAACAGATACTTCAATTTCTTCTATTTCTGGAACAAAACTTATTGGTGCAAATGGATCACTCCACTTCACATCAGTTTTAAATGATTCATCAGTTAATGTTTCTAAAAACGCAATTAAACTTGTTTTCTCACCATCTGTAAAGTTGAAACCTCCATCTGGAATAAATATTTGCCACTCATTTTCAACTACATCATCCGAGTAAAAATCGATTACATCTTCTAGTGTTTCTAAACTTCCATCATGCATATATGGTCCAGTAATAGCGATGTTACGCATAGTCGGTAACTTGTAAAGTCCATTCATGCCATCTAACCAATCTCCAGTTCCTAAATCTGTAAATTCAGTTTCTAAACCATTATTGAAAATAAACGGAAAAGAAAATATCATTTCTTCTGGTTCTATATCTTCACCAAAAAATAGTGAACCTTCCGAGTGACAAGTTGCACAATGAAAAGAGAATAATTCTTTTCCAGCAAGTTCATCTTCAGTAAACCCTGTAAAACCTACATTTGCTTCTTGATCAAATCTTGAATTGAATGTCACCATCGATTGAATAAAATTTGTCAATGCAGATACGATTCTTTCTTCGTTAATCTCACTATCTCCATAAGCTTTTTCAAAAAGTTCTGGATAATATTCTGTTGCACTCATTTTGATTGCTACCTCTTCAAAATCAGCTCCTATTTCATTTTCATCTTTAAATGGTATGTCAATCATATCTTCTAACTTCGCAAATTCCATATCCCAGAAAAATCCAACTTTATTAGACCATCCAAGATCATTTAGATTCATGGAGTTTCTCGTTGTTAAACTGCTGATTCCTTCACTAAAAGTTTTATCATCAGCAAAAGACAATTCTTGTATATGACAACTTGCACAATTCATGTTTTCCATTGCTGAAAGCTTTTTATCATAAAAAAGCACTCTACCCAAAGTAGATTTATCATCATCAACTACAGTTAAAATTGTAGTATCTACTTCTCCATCATATCCTGTATCAATTGTATCAGTCGTTATATGACTAGGGAATTGAATATTGGAATATTCATAGGGAGTATCTGGTAAATTAGGCTCATCATTCATAAAAGAAAATATGAAATTTCCTTTCTCGTTTTGAATGCCTGAACTCATAAGACCAAGAAAAAGAAGAATAGCAAGGGAGCTTAGTAATAGGCTTTTTTTCATTTTTATCTATTTAAGTGTTAGTGGTGGTAGATGGTAGTTAGGATTGTAAGATAAAGATTTTACATTTATATGACAAACAATTGCAAAGAAATGATGCGTACAGATTAAATAAATGTCCTAAAAAAGGACTATTTATTATTTTATGTTAGTTAATTCTTGCGTCTAAAAACATAAAATACTGGAATCCCCAATAATAAAATTATAAAACCAACTACTGTTTCGACAGTTAGTGTAAGGGCTGTATTTACTACAAAGAGTATAGTTATACATAAGTATAAAATAGGAATTATTGGATATCCCCATGCTTTCACTGACGGTTTGTCATTGAATCGTTTTCGGAAAACGAAAATACTAGATGCCGCTATAGACATAAATAGGATATCCATAAATGTTACAAATGTAATTATGCTATGGAATTGTTTCCACGCAAAGATTAACACTATGGCCCAAGCTGCTTGCAATAGCATAGCGTTTACAGGTGTCTTAAAGGTAGGATGTGTCTTTGCAATGCCTTTGAAAAAGAGTTTGTCATCTGCCATTGCATTATAAATTCTAGGTGCTGTCATTGTATAAATGGCAATAGTACCAATCATCGAAAGAATAATTAAACTAGAAATAATAGATTCAGCATAAGGTGAAATAGCTCCTATAGCATCAAAAGCTATTTTACCATCTGGATTCATTTCAGATATAGGAACATATTGTAAATACGCGTAATTTGCACCTAGATAAAGGACTGTGACTAGTGTTGTTCCTAGTATCATTGCCAGCGGAATGTTCTTTCTAGGATTCTTAGCTTCTTCCGATAAGTAACTCGTATGATGCCATCCTCCAAAAGACCAGAAAACTCCCACGAATGCTAAGAAAAAAGTAGCAAATATGGAATCGGGAATAGTACTTTGTTCATAGTTGATTTTCAATATGTCAGCTCCAGTATCTAAGAAAAATAGTGGGATAATTATTATGGCAAGAATGGCTAAAATCTTTGCCCCATTCACCAATTTTAACACCGAATATATTGATTATAGTAAGACCAGTAATTATAAAAGCTGCGATAAGGGGTTTAATCGAAAGGGGTATTTCGAAAAAGTTTTCCAAGAATCCTACAACTCCCACAGACAAAGCCGCTAAAGCTCCTGTGTTTATTACAAACAACATAATCCATCCATAAAGAAAACCTGCCAAATCACCGTAGGCTTCTTTTAAATATACATAGACGCCACCTTTTTTAGGAAATCTTGAACCAAGTTCAGCAAAAGTTAAAGCACCAAAAATTGAAATTATTCCACCTACAATCCATATGAGATAAATCAATTGAACATTCGATAAATCACGAGCAATTTTACCAGGAGTTAAAAATATTCCTGAGCCTATACATGCTCCTGCAGCAATCATTATTAATCCATAGAGACTTAATTTTGACTTTATCTCATTCATTTGCTTTTTACCTTAGTTTGTTACTATATTGGGTTTGTTTAATTTGGGTTAAACCCAAAATTTATAATTTAATTAGTTCTTTTTTGATGAAAAGATTTGGAAAAGTAATCAAAATTATTGGTTTCCTATCAATTGTTTGCCTAGCGAATATTTCAAAAGTTGCTGGACAATTTAACTGTATTGACATACTAAATGGGAAAGATAAATTGACGATTCCATTCGAATATGTTGAAGGCTTTATTGTAATTGAAATAGGCTTGAATAATGCATTGCCTCTTCACTTTATTTTCGATACTGGAGCTGAAAATACAATTTTACTAGAAAAGTTCTATGCAAAGTTAATGGGCTTGTCATTGACTGAAAAAGTAAAAATTATAGGTAGTGATAATAGTTCTGTAAGTTTAGGCTATATATCGAGACGAGTCCCATTAAGTTTTAAGGTTGGTGGACCTTTTATAGCTGATATTTTAGTTCTTGATGAAGAGTCAATCGATTTTAATAACATTATTGGAAGACAAATTGATGGGATTTTGGGAGGAAATATATTAACAGGTTCTGTTGTTGAAATCGATTACAAAAAGCAACAATTGACTTTTTATAATTCTGAAAAATTTAATAAGCCAAAAAGATTTCACGAAGAGAAGATTGAGATTTTTAATCAACGACCTTTCATCAATGCTAAAGTTGCGATCAGTAACGAGACTAATTCAGAATTGAAGTTATTAATGGATACTGGAGCTGGACTACATTTTTTGTTAGATGAATTATCACATCCTGGTATAAGTATGCCAGATTCAGTTATTGATGGTAGAATAGGAGATGGGCTAGGAGGGAAACTGGGAGGTTTTTTGGGAAATGTAGAAGACTTTAATATTCTAAATGATTCCTATCAAAATATTCCTGTTTATTTTCAACGCAAAGATTCAGCGTCATTAGCTATTTCAATTGCAAATAGACGAAATGGAATTATAGGAAACATTTATTGGCAGCAAAATGTAGTTATTATTGACTACGCCCGAGAAAAATTATACACTAAACAATATAGGAAGAAAAAGAAAAAATTTAGATTCAATAAAAGTGGGCTCGTAGTCTTTGCAGTAGGAAATAGTCTGGAGAATTACATGGTTCAATATGTGGCAAAAGGTTCAGCTGCTGATTTAGTTGGTTTAAAAGCAGGTGATGTTATTTTGTCTTTAAATAAGTGGCCCAATCAATTTTTAAATCTTCAATACATCAATCGGAAATTAAGTGGGAAAGAAGGTGATACCATTACCATAGTAGTGAAACGCAAAGGAGAACGCTTAAAATTTACTTTTGATCTGAAGAATAAAAAAATAGGAATATAAAAGCTTTTTTAATTGTAATTTTTGGGTTAAACCCAAAAAGAGGAATCAGTAGATAAGGAACCTGAGTAGGTGTAAATAAGCACTATTATTTCAGTTTGAATTATGGTGTTTTTATTACTTGTATGAATGAATAAAAATCACTACTTTTGCGGACTGAATTTTTACACATAAAATTAATAGCATGTTTGCAATAGTATCAATAGCTGGTCAGCAGTTCAAAGTTGAGGAAGGTCAAGAGATTTTCGTCCACCAGTTAGATGCGGAGAAAGATTCATCAGTAAAATTTGATGAAGTCCACCTTATAGGTAATGGAGATAATGTACAGATAGGTACACCATTATTAAAAGCATCAGTATCTGCTACCGTTTTGGGAAACCAAAAGGAGACAAAGTAATCATTTTCAAAAAGAAAAGAAGAAAAGGTTACAAAGTAAAAAATGGTCATAGACAATCATTTACAAAAATTAAAATCGATTCAATTACTGCGTAAGCTTCTTAGTTTACCATTTTCTTAAATTTAAAAAGACATAAATCATGGCACATAAAAAAGGTGTAGGTAGTACGGATAACGGAAGAGACAGTAATAGTAAACGACTAGGAGTAAAGTTATTCGGTGGGCAAACTGCTATAGCTGGTAATATCCTTGTTCGTCAGAGAGGAACAAAATATCACGCAGGTGATAATGTGTATCTTGGAAGAGATCATACTATTCATGCAAAAGTTGACGGTATTGTTAAGTTTTCAAGAGGAAGACAAGACAGAGTATTCGTTAATATAGTACCAAGTGGTGTGGCAGAAGCTCCAGTAAAAGCTCAAAAAGCCGCTCCTGCAAAAGCAACAAAAGAAGAAGAGTAAATTCATTTGCTTTTTAGAATATACGCTGGGTTGATTCATTCATTTGAATCAACCCATTTTGTTTTTAAAGAATAAATTCTTTACCTTTAGGATAACACATGTGAAGAAAAATGTGTTATTATAGTGTAATTTAAAGTAATCATGACACCTTTTAGATATCTTGTTGAAAAGTCTGTGTTCGGAGTTTGTAGCCGACTTGCTAAGCAAATGGGGGTTCGAACTGCACGTGTGAGATTATACTTTATCTATATCTCTTTTCTTACAATCGGCTCTCCAGTCGTAGTTTATTTCTTTATGGCTTTCTGGATGAATGTAAAAAAATATATTCGAAACGGAAGAAATTGGTTATTGGATTAACTATTTTTAGATCTCTTTTCTATTTTAAAATCTTTTAATAACTTATTTAGTTGTCGATCAGATTCAAGCATTCCGTATTAATTTCTTAAGGATCACTATTTGGCCAAAATGATAATATGCATGTTCAATGATACCATTTATATTTCTTAGATAATCTCCATACTTTTTATCAATAAATGCTAAGGCCAATTTAGTTTCTTTAAAATTTTCGATTGATTCAATAAAATCTTCAGAATCTTTACAGAATTTAATTATAAGTTCTTGCCATTCTTCTTCATTTGTAATTGGTGAATATTCGAAGCTGTATTTGTCCCTTATATCAAGAGTTCCTCCATTCAATACTTTAGATACGCCAGCTATATAATAACTGATATGGAAAGTTAAATCTGCTATACTATTTAATGAGCTAATTTTTTTCGTAGCTTCTAGATAGTTCAAGTCAATAATTTGTTCTTTGATATTCGTTCCAATAATCCATTTGCCATCAGTTAATACTTCTTTTAATCTATTCACTAATGATTTCTTCAATTTTATATTCTTTCTAAAAAGCATATTATCTGTATCGTTTTATCTAATTGTAATTAATCGAATCATTGTATTCTAAATTTAGACTTTTGGTACGATTAATACGGTCTAATGTTAATTTTTTTATTTGATTTTGTGTGTTTTATACATATTAAAATTAACTAATTTAAAAGAATTGTAATTCGTTTACTTAATTTGAAAATCTCTTCCTATTCGATAAAATTAAATAATTTTCTTCTTTATTTGCTTCGGTTGGATTTTCAAAAGTTTCGGAATGTAATTCAACTCCTTTCACTTTGATAGATGGTAAAGTTGCATCTTCAATAACGGTAACTAGAACTAAATTTCCATCTTCCTCAATTTTTAATTTCGAACACGAGTTCAAAACGAAAAAAGCAAATACTAAAAGGCTAATTCTTTTTAATTTCATAAGATCTAATTTTATTTTGTAATTTATGATACAAACATAGATCTAATCAAAACTGATAAGGTGTCAACTTATAAGATGGCACGTATTTTTGGTGACACGATGCGTGACACCTTAACTTTTTAGCTGTTTAACGTACTGAGAAGGAGTGGATTCTGTAATTTTTTTAAAATATCGATTGAATGTAGATTTTGAATTAAATCCACATTCATAAGCAATTGAAATTAAAGTGAATTGTTGATTGTCAGGAAGAGAAATTAGCCTTTTGAATTCTTGTACTCTGAAAGTATTTATGTAATCGTAGAATTTTTTTCCTTCCTTATTATTTATTATTTGGGATAAATAATTTGGATGAATATCTATTTTAGAAGCTAATTCACTCAACGAAAGTTCGGCATTCGTATATATTTTCTCTTCATGAATCAATGAGTTCAATTTAGCATAATACATATCTTCTTTTTCTTCTGAAAGTCCAGAATTTAGATATTTTTCTTTGGTTTCATCTTCTTTTTTTGAAGGTCTTATTTTTCTTTTTGGTTCACCTAAAATATTTTTTTGTTGTACTCCGAAGAATCCAATTAATATCACAAACAGTGAAACACTTATAAATATTAATGTGGAATTTTGCGTGACGATTAAAGCCCACACGGTTCCTAATCCATAAGTAAAAAACTATAACCATCTTAAGTTTATGTCTTCAATGTCAGAAAATTGATTCTTGATCCTTTTTTTGTGTTTTCGCAAAATAAAACTTGACCAAACTACATATACAATGCCCGACAGGGATACACCTATTAAAACTAATTGTTAAAAAAACTCATATTCTTTTCCACCGTTTTTAAATACTTCAATTTTCACCTCAGCTGGAAGCAATGCAAATGGAATTATATAACAAATAGTTGCCAATGTAGGAATAAGGTGCAATAGTACTAGCTTTTTATTCTTAGGGAACTGTTTAGTTACGGAGGCTACATAATAATATAACAAAACACCATGTAGCAAAGGCAAGGGAAAATCAAGCCCTAGTAAAAATGGGTAATTATAAATGGTGCTAGTATATGATAAATAGAAAAAAGTAAGGTGAACTACATTCAAAATCATCCATAGCCCAAGGAATACATCCGATTGTGATTTGTTTTTTTTAACCAATAATAAAGCCAAAATAAATAGCCCAATACTTATGCCAGCGATAAAAATCATTTAATTCTGATGTTTTGATTACTCTTTTACTTATAAAGTATTATAAATGTAAAGGCTTAGTTTGACATCAAAGAAAGCAAAAACATACAAACTTGTTTCTTTGTTATAGTAGAAATTCTAACAAATATACTTTTTGCTAGCACTCGATATCGAAATCTGAACTCGTGTCATATTTTTCAAGATTAATTAAGGCTTTCTTATTAAATATTGAACAACCAATGATCTTTTTCGAAAAAGTACTTTCAAAGAGTGGAAAATAAAAAACCCATTAAAGTCATTTCTGCCTTAATGGATTTTCTTAAATGAATTACATACTCATTTTAATCATTACTTACACGCTTACTTTCTTCCTCTAAACCTGTTTTTCTTTTTCTTGATTTTACATCCGAATTTCCAAAACTATAATTCAATGCTAAGCTCACTCTTCGGCTATCCCAGTTTCCTGCGCCTTCGGAAACTAATCCATTAAAAGAAGATGATCCTGTCCACCCACTTGTAAAGAATAAATCACTTGCACTAAGTTTCACATTAAGTTTATCATCCAAGAATTTTTTCTGAAGCCCCAAATTTAATGCCCATTGAGGATTATATAAAAATACACCACCCCAAACTCCCGGTCCTGAATAGTAACCAGATACTTCAGCTACGAATTTTTTCGGTAATTTAAATGTCTGCTGTTGATAAAAGGAATAAGTGAATGCTTGAACATCAACGGTACCTTCATCTCCATAATCTGCTTGGTTATTTATGTAAGATGCATTAGCATTAACAAATAACGACCACCAATCATTAATTTGGAAGGGAAGAGCTGCATTGAAGCTATAAACATCTTGTGAAGCAAGATTAGCCCATGTTATGAACCCAGCTCTTGGATCAGAATCATCAGGTCCTATTAATCTAGTAATTTGATTCAGCGTTTTACTGTAGGCAAACTTGAAATTGTATCTATAGAATAAAGTGTATCCTATTTCAGCATTATGTACGATTTCTGGAACCAAGAAAGCATTACCTTTCGAGAATGATAATTCACTTAATTGTATTCTAAATGGATTCAATACATTATAATCAGGACGATTTATTCTTTTCCCATAGTTAATTGAAAGAGATTGAAATCTACTCAGTTGATATGTCAGTCCTAATGTTGGAAAGAAACTAACATAATTTTGCTCTACAGGTGGTTCTTGTAAGGAAACATCCAAAGGAGTTAAAACACCTACTGCATCTGTAATTTCTGATCTTAAGCCTGATGAAAAGCTTAACTTGTCATTGATTTTTCTATTGAAAGATAGATAAGCTGCATAGACATTTTCAGAATAGTTGAAGTTATTACTTCTTTGAAGATTTAACACATCTTCTCCATTAATTTCATTGTAAAAGTCAAAAGTGTTATCTGTCCTTACATTACTATACTTTGCACCTGTTCCAAATTGCCCACCCAGTAAAGGCATTTCATAATCAAGTTTTAAAGTTGCAATATCAATGCCTACTGGTGTATCATAAGAAGTTATATTTCTCGAAGTTTCTGTTTCTTCATCTGGAGTTAAATATATATTTGGTTGAGAGAAAAAACTAAGATTATTGTACGAACCATAATCTGCATCAATATTTAAAGATTTTTTTCCTGTCGACCATGCATAGTTTGCATTGATTGTACTATTTGTATTTAAGCCTTCAGATATGTTGTTCGCAGCAAGGACAGAGTCAACAGGTTGATTAAGACCAGTTGAAATAAAAGATTTGTTTCTACTATCGGAACCTGTTATGTTTCTATTCCCTGTTACTAAAAATCCTACCGTATGATTTTTTGATACGAAAAAATCAGTCCCAAATCTATAGTTACCGAACAGATTATTGTTTTTGGAATAGTTGAATTCATCAACTAATAATCCATTTTGAAAATTTAAAAAATCAAGTGTATTATACCTTTCACCGCCTCCTAAACCAAGAGTCCCAAAAGTGTTGAGTTTTTTATTTCTGTAATTCCCAGTAAGTGATCCACCTGATGTAAAGTATCTTCCTTGAGAAGCATTAAGACTTACATTTCCATTTGACCCTATGCTTTTGTCTCTTTTCATTCTTATATCAATAATACCTGCATTCCCTTCTGCTTCATATTTAGCTCCCGGATTTGTAATTATATCAATTCGATCGATTTGTTCTGCTGGAATGTTTTCAAGATAACTAGTTAATGCGTCTCCATTAAGAGGTAATCTTTTACCATCTATATATATTAATACACCAGATCGGCTTAAGACGGAAATATTATTGTTGTTGTCAACCAAAACACCTGGAGCTTTTCTTAAAAGACCAAGACCATTTTCTCCAGCACTATTAATTGTTCCTTCTACATTAAAGACTGTTCGATCTGGTTTTACTTCAACTAATGCTCTTCTCGCTGTAACAACAGCTGTTTCAAGTTGAACAGCATCTGATTCAAATTTTAATTGCCCCAAATCTCTTTCTTGATTATCAATCAAACTGATATCTGCAATTTGTAATTTTTTATAACCTACAAAAGTAGCTTCAAGATAAAATACACCAGGATTGATTCCTTTAAAAGAAAAGCTACCATCATCCTTGCTAGTCTCTACTTTAACTAAACTGCTATCTGGTGCGCTATACAAGGCTAAATTCACGAAGCCCATTAGGTTGTCATCAGGGTCAACTAGGCTACCATTAAGCTCCGCACTTTGGGCTCCGACCCAAAGAAAACTAAATAAAAGGAATAAAGAGGTAAAGAATTTTGTCATAATAACATGTCATTTAATTGTCAAAGTTAGCGTAAACAAAGCAATAAGAAGTAATGCTTTTAACGAATTTCCATTAGAATACGACAAATATCCATCCAACTACGACGAACGTGTTTTTTGCCTTATAACAAGGAAGGAAATACAAGAGATTTGTATTGTCATCAGACATCATTATTAATCATAAAAAAGTAGAATTATGAAAAATCTAATTAAAATTTTTGTTTTAGTATTATTTGCTTTAGGAGCATTTGCAAATACAGATAAACCAACTGAAGGATCCACTTTACAAGTTATTGCACCTAGTGGACTGAATTTAAGAGCACTGCCTTCAATGTCAGCAGATGCGATACTTACCATGCCACATGGAGCTGAAGTTACACTGCTTGAATTTGAAAAATCAACAGAACTTACCAGAGTAGAATGGATTGATGGGAAATGGATCAAAGTAGAGTACAATGGAGGTTCAGGATGGGCTTTTGATGGATTCTTAACAATTCTTAATGTTCCGTCTCACGATTTAGAGACGACGCATGAATATCTTGATCTAGGAAGAGCACTTGAAATGTGGGCAAGACACAACTTTTATGCATCTGAAATTGATACGATTCTTACTGATGGATCTGAAACTATAAAATATGAACTAGAGAATAATCAATTCTTAAGAGTCAGTGATACGGGTTATACAAATGTAACCGAATTGCACCTAGAAGGAGTAAGAGTGATGGAAGCTTACCAGTTAATAAATGCAATGGTAAAGAATAAGAGAAACAAGCAAATTGTATCCGAAAATTCAATATTTATTGAAAAGGATGGTGTAATAAATCATGTGAAAATAAATATAGAACCTGAAATTACAATCAGAAAAACCTATGACAATCAAGTGCGAATCCTTATTGAGGAATATCACGGTTGTTAAGCCTTCGGTTGCCTCATAGTATTGCTAAATATTAGTAAGAAATAAGGACAATAACCGAAACAAAAAATAAATACTTCTTCATTAGGAATTTTGTTAAAAGCTGTGCCAAAAGTGGTGCAGCTTTAACTATTTATAAGCTATTATTGACCTGAGAGAATTTTTTGAGCTTCCGCCTTTTTTCTAACAGAGACAGGGACTTCACTTCCATCTTTCATTTTTAAAAAGCCTCCTTCTGATTTCAAGTAGGCTTCAACTTTTGATAAATTGACAAGATGGGACTGATGACTTCTATAAAAACCATGAGGTGTTAATCTCTTTTCGAATTCTTTCAAGGATTTACTTACCATAGTTTTGACTCCATTCATTTCATACACGGTTGTGTAATTTCCATCACTTTCACACCGTACAATTTCATTAATTTTAACGACTCGAAGGTCATCTAAGGTTGACAGCGCAATCGTTTCCTCGGGTTTTGTAGAGGTTTGTGTCGTTTTATTAGTAAATCGATCAACAGCTTCTTTTAAAAGTGCGGGGTCTATAGGCTTTAATAAATAATCAATTGCATTATGCCGGAAAGCTTTAATTGCGTGATCCTCACTAGCAGTTGTGAAAATAATACCAAAACTCTTTTGGTCCATCAATTCTAGAATTTCAAAACCTTCACCATCTGACATATGAATATCAAGAAAGATTAACTGTGGTTCGCTTGATTTTATAAGTTTTAAACCTGACAAAACCCCGTCTGCTTCACCGATTATATCAACCTGTGGACAATAATCATTAAGGTCACTTCTTAGGCTAGCTCTTGCTAACTCTATATCATCAATTATTACTGCTTTAATCATTTATTGTCTATAATGGGCAAATCTAGTTCAATGCGAACGCCTGAAGTGCTTGGATTTATTTCATTCTTATTAATCACATTAACGCCATAAAGATTCCCTTTTTCATTCCAAATCGCGAGTCTTTCCTTGATTAAGTTCATTGCTACTGACTTATGTGATGTCTTTTTACTTGTAATTCCTTTACCGTTATCTTCAATAGTTACTTGAATTTTTCTCCCTTTTTGATTGAAAGTAAGCTCTATTTTGGCATCGTTTTGCTTCCCATCAAAAGCATGAATTATAGCATTTTCAATAAAAGGTTGGATCATCATTGATGGTATATGAATAGAAGAATCGCTGGTATTATTGACTACTTGATAAGAAAAGTAGTCTCCTCTCAGCTCTTTTTCAATATCTAGATATAGAGATAAGTTTTTAACTTCATCAAAGAGCAAGACTTTGCTTTTTCTAGCATCATTCAGCATGTTACGCATCCAGCCAGAGATTTTGGTAATATACTCTTTTGCATTTTTTGTTTTTCCTAATGCAATCATTCCTTTCACTCCATTTAACGAATTAAAAATGAAATGTGGATTCATTTGCATTTGAAGTGCTTTTTGCTCCATTTCCATGATAAGTTGTTGATTTTGAAGCTCTTTTATTTTTATCTTTTGCCTTCTGTTTTTTAGAAAGCTATAAAAAATCGCGCTAAGAAGTAAGAATATAATTCCCGCAGCGAAGTAAAGTAAAAAGGTATAGTCTGCTTTTTCTTGAACTCTTTTGGTTGAAATAGGAGCAAGTTCAAATTTTTCGAAGACTCCACCAGTTTTTAAGCTTAAGCTTGCCTTGGCTGTACCTATGAGCTTAGTCCTGAGTTCATAATCATTATTAAATTGAAAAGGTCTTTGTTTTACTTTTGAGTCATTCCAGGAGTACTTATATTCTATTGATGAAGGGTTTTCTAAAAAGGTGGCTTTCGCCCAAAAGGTAAGCGGATAATCATCAGTCGTTAGATTGATTATACTTTTGTTAGGATAGATCTGGTATGTTTTATCACTTGATGTTGTGATAAAAGCTTGATGTAATTCAGGAGCTTTGCTATGATTTATAAGGCTTGGATAAGTAGCATATCTGTCTTGATTTACAAAGGAGTACAATCTTTTATCCTTTATGAAGGAGTTTTCAAGTGGGATTTTAAAAGGAATGCTATGAGTGTGCTTGTTTTTTGCAACAGAGTAGGTGAATAAACTATCCGAATGTGTGTAGAAAATATTTGAATCATCAACAGAAAAAGACGACTGATTGTAGGAAGGGATATGGTTTTTTCTTTTCGAAATTCTTTTTGATGAATCGTCAAAAGTAAGAAGTTCGCCTTTTGGTGAAATAATGTAGAAATCTTCTAAGTAAGCTAAAGCTGCTGATATAGATGTAGGTGATTTTATGATTTTTAATAGATTATCTTCTATAGAAAAAGCCCCATTATCTTTTGTGAAGAAATACAATGTTTTATTTATTGTCAGTGAATTAATAAAGTTGAATTCGCTTAATTTTCTATTGAGTTTATGAGGCAATAAAGTTAAGCTTGTGCTTTGGTTGTCAGAGAAAGGGCAAGTATATATACCATCAGAAATTGTTGATATAATTATTTGATCGTTAAATATGGAGAAAGCGGTGGCTTGATCTGGAGTAATAGAATGAGAAATTGAAGTCCATTGGTTGTTTTTATACAAGTAAGCTTTGTTTGATGAGAAGATCATAAATGTGAGTAGCTTAGTATTGATAGGTGCAGAGAGGGGGAGGATGTTTATTATATTTTCAGGAGAAGAAACATCCTGCGGGAAGAGGATAGATTGCGAGTACTTTGGGAAATAAATAGAAGACTTATATACGTAAGAAAGGAGGTTGTGGTTGTTGAATGAATTTTGAGGAGTTTGGTTATTTTGGCGGAGGAAGTCTTTATCGTAAGAAAGGGGATTTGGTGTGGCAGAATGTAGTGCATTGTTAATGAGGAAATATGGTTTACCCCAAGCAGATGTAATTGGTTGACTTGAAGAATTTACGTGAGTGGAGGTATTAATGTTGAGGGAGTTGTTAGTCCATGATAGGGTGTTTTGGGAGATAGAGAAGGAGTTGGAATTATTTTTATAGGGATGATGCCAAGGAAAGGGGGTGTTTATTTTCGCTGTTTTTTTACTGATTTTTATTGGGAAATTGCTATTTTTTTCAAACTGATAAAATTTGTTATCGATCTCGACATAAAGTAAAGAGTCAGATATGTAAATATTATCGAAAAACTGGATGTTGGATAATTTTTTAACTCCCCATTCTTTTAATCGTCTCCCGTCATAAGTGTATACAATGCCATCTGTAGAAATACAGGCTATTTCATAAAAAGATGTGTTTCCAATTATTGATAATGGTGTGTTTGCATCTCCAGTGGACATTTTTTCTGTTTCTATAATTAATGACTGGGCACTAATAGAACTTGATAAAATTAGGAAGAAAATAAGAAATATGAATCTCATGTAAGTAAAACGCCATTATTAGAAATACTAATATGAACAATTTAAGAGAAATGCCAATTATCAAGTAACGTAAATTCAATACTATAGATAATTGTAAAAATAAATAAGGGCAACAACTAACGAAAAACGTTAGTGTCACCCTCCCCTTAATTGATAACTGATAACTAATTTACTTTTCTGATAACTATAGGAAACAGAGAAAAATTTTTAAATTTTATGAACACATTCAAAAATGGTGGAATGTGCTGTGTAAATAAATTGAAAACTGAAAATTTGGCAAGAAGAATAAATCTCCTTACCAAATACAACCCTTAATTTATATATATCATTTACTTTT
>CAYOIL010000017.1:2518-12084 GCA_964403985.1 uncultured Saprospiraceae bacterium | reverse complement strand
CTTTTAAATGATGTTTTTCTTGTTTTCGCTTATTGGGGTAAGCAGTGCTTTTAAAATGTAAAATGATTTACATTATTGAGTTTTTGTATTTTGTTGTATGCTTTTGAAAAATTTAATTTTTTCGTTTTTATATTGTATTTTATTTAATGCGTATAAAGTTGATTTATAACCTATATACCATCAAAGTCTTCTTCTACGATACCGAGCAGTTCCATTATCCATGTTATCATTTTGTTTTGTTTTAAGGGTTAATAAATATTATATCCCAAAATTACTACACTATATTGCTTAAAAAAACGAATAAAAGTGATAAATTTATAATTCAATATATAGATATAAAAAATAAAACATCATGTTTAACTTATTGATTTTGTGTTTTTTAAATTAAAATATTAACATTCTTTTTGTATGAAAATTATAGCTCCATTAATACGTTATTATGAATTAGTTTTCCAAAGTCCTGAGGGAGATGTTACTATGAAGTCCTTCAATGAAAATGAGAAATTGCTATTTGCAGCAGTTCGAAGTAAATCAGTTTCTACAGATATACAAGCGAGTAAACTCTTGTATGATGGAAATCCAAGTGGACAAACTTATATGAAATTCAAGCAAGCATTTATTGATAAGCTTATCAAGATGGCTATTAATATGGAAGTTGCTGAGGCAGATGTAGTTGTCAGTAAAAAGCTTAAATTATTGAGAGAATGGCATACAATTCGTTTATTATCAAATTTGTCACCAACGAAACTTACTAGAAACCTTCAAAAGAAAGTTCTGCTTAAAGCAGAAAGAATGCATATATATAATATAGCGGCCAATATATGTCATGTTCTATCTTCTGATTATAAAATTTTGGAAAAGAAAGATAAAGAAGGATCATTTTATTGGAACAAATACCTATACTATAATGAACTTGAGTTTTCAAGAATTCAAGCTAAGAATGCTTATGCTGATGTTATAAAAAACACTAGAAAAAAACATTTAAATAATGAATTAGCTATAAAAGCAAAAGAAGCTGCAGATAAATTACAAGAAATAATTCAAGAAGAAAATGTACATGCTTATAAAAGTTATTTTCAACTGAGATATTTACAATATATTCTAGTTGGAAAACATCAAGAAATAGTAGAGAATAATTTAAGGGCTTTAGATTACTTTGATCGATATAATAAAAATATTAACGGGAAAGAAACTCTAAAAATTCAAATTGCAATTTCTTATTTTAATTTGAATAACTACGATGAAGCAATGAAATATCTGGAGGAAGATATTAATCCATTAAGTAAAAAATGGTTACTTCAAGTTTCGCTTAGGGTAAGAGCCTACTTTATTAAAGAAAAATTTCAAGAAGCATCAATTTTTGTTGCTAATGTAATAAGACATCCCGCATTTAAAGAAGGTAGAACTGTGTTCCAAGAACAAGTTTGGATTTTCAAGTATTATGCTGATTTAATGGTGGGATTCGAGACTGGAACATCAATTAATACAAGACAAATAAAAAATAATTTAACTCGAATCAGAATTGATAAAAAAGGTCTGAATATTCCATTGTTTTTTGCCGAGGTTATTAATGAATTATTAAAAAAAGGTACCAATTCTCTGTACAAAGACCAAGATAAATTGTTAATCTACATGACTTCTCATGTTAAACCTTCAAAAAATAAAAGAGCGGAACTGTTTATGAAGTTTTTGATTCTTTTACCAGATGTAAAATATAACAAAAGTAAATTTGGAAAGAATTTACAAAAAATCAGAAATGGCTATTTATCTAATCAAATGAAGGATGTTGTACAACCTGACAATGAGTTTGTAAACTATGAAATTATCATAGCAAAAATTCTTAATAAATTTGCTCCTGATTATGCTAATGATTTTGTTTGCTTTAAGAAAGAATTCCTAAAAATAGAGGAAGCTTTAGTTGAGTAAAACAATTGGGAATTTACTTAAAAAATGATAAGGTTGTTATAGATTAGTTAACATGCATCTGCATGAAAATCACTTCTTCATTAAAGTATTACAAAAGAGTTTATTTTGATTTACTAAGCTTTTGATTTAAACACATTCGTTCTATCGCATAAAATCATCACTTCCGAATCAATTTTTACAAGAAAACATAGCGGAAGATTTTTTGGGTTTAACCCATATTAGAAAAAACACTTTTTAATAACTTTTGACTTATTTTAAGTTGCTTTTTAGGGTCCATATTGCCATTGAATACCAAACTAACAACATACTTGTCTTTGTAAACAGAATAGTATCTTCCCAACTCATGGCTATATAGATTATCTGTACCTGGACCGTTGAAATTTTCAAATTTATATTTTACAGGTTTCCCATCTTCAATGTTTCTTTCCCCTTGCATCTTTTTAGCAGACATATATTTTTCAGTCCAATTAGGAATTTCATCAGGTAAAGGATTTTGACTTACTTGAATTAAAATACCACCTCCTGTCCATCTCCAAAAACATGAACGGCTATTTTGATTTCCTTCATTTCTTCGTTTACCATCGGACACAATAATGTTAGCTTCTCTTACATCGAATTCATCAGCTACTAACTTAGCTTTTAAAAGATCGCAAGCAATAGGTAACTGATCTTTAGCAGCAATACCTGTATCAGATAAAATCTCTTTAATCTTTTCAGGTGTAACTTCTTCACCACTCATTCGTAATTTTTGAGCAACTTGCATGCTATCCTTAGAGTAGGAAGAAACTTCTATACTTTTATCATCCGATGAAACCATTTCCTTAGGATCATTTTTACAACTAAAGAGAAGTAAACTTGATATCGAAACAATAAATAGAAAACGTAAAACTTTGCTCATAATAATTAGAATTTAAGCGCAAATTTAAAATTTATTGGAAATAAATTATCTAATTTTTAATTCTAGATAATGGGCCTTGACATTTAAGCTAAGAATAATCTGATATCCTCATATAGATATGTAATAATTTGGATATCATAAAGTGGTAGACTACCTTTGACAAAACGCTTGCAATGAAATTATTTTTTCTTTTCTTATTTATTGGATTCTCTACATTTTCTTTTGCACAAGATTCAGAAAATCAATACATTGAAGAATACTTAGTGAAATGGGAAAATTCAAAAAAATACCTATTAGATATAATAAATACTCTTCCTGAAGAAAAGTTGGATTTCAAACCAGCTGATGAAGCCAAATCATTCAGAGAACTTACTGTTCATATGGTGAGTAATATGGTTTGGTTAAGCACTGATTACTTAGATGGTGGAGGTTTTGACAACGAATACAAAAATAGAGACTTAAATAAAGAGGAGTTAGTAGACTTAGTAGAGAAGGCTTTTAAATATAGTTATGAATCTGTTCAAAACTATGATACTACAAAGCTAAACGAAAAGCAATCGTTTTTCTCAGGACCAATGTCTGGTTATCAAATCTTGCGATTAATGAATGATCATTGTTCACACCATAGAGGGCAACTTACACTCCATTTAAAAATGAATAACATTGCGGTACCACGATATGTGGGCTGGTAAGATTGAATTATGACAGATTTAGAACAATATTTCGAGAATATTAGCAGTAACATTATTGGTAATGATATTTCTTTTGAAAGTCCCTATGGTACTCAACAAGTTTTATATGCTGACTGGGTAGCAAGTGCTAGAATGTATAAGCCTATCGAAGATAAAGTTAGCCAGTACGTGTTACCTTTTGTTGCTAACACGCATACTGAATCAAATGTTACTGGAACGGCTATGACTCGCGCATACAATGAGTCAAAAAAGATAATTAAAAGGCATGTAAATGCGAGTTCTTCAGATAATCTAATTTTTTGCGGATCGGGAATGACTGCTGCTATAGCTAAGTTACAGCGTATACTGGGCTTGAAAGTTCCAGAAAGATTTCATTCTTATCTAGAAGGCGAAAATGATGAAAAATCTTTTCGTAAGATTAAAAAAAGAAGCAAGGTACTTAATCAAAAATATAGGTTCAAGGAAAATATGAAACCTATAGTGTTTGTAACGCACATGGAACATCACTCAAACCACACTTCTTGGCTAGAAACTATTGCTGATGTAGAAATTATTAAGCATAATGAAAATGGAGAAGTTTGTTTGAATCATTTCGAAGAATTACTCGAAAAATACAAAAGCCGCGAATTTAAAATAGCTTCTGTAACTGCTTGTTCTAATGTAACTGGTATTGAATCCCCTTATCATGAAATTGCAAAGTTAATACACTCATATAATGGAGTTTGTTTTGCTGATTTTGCGGCTTCTGCTCCTTATGTTAATATAGATATGCATCCTGCAGAGGAAGGGGCACATCTAGATGCTATCTTTTTTAGTCCCCATAAATTCTTGGGTGGTCCCGGTACCCCAGGTGTTCTTATTTTCAATGAAGCATTATATAACAATAAATGTCCAGATATTCCAGGTGGAGGAACTGTAAGTTTTACAAGCCCTTGGTATACACATGATTATATTGATGATATAGAAGTTAGAGAAGATGGAGGAACTCCGCCATTTATACAAGGAATAAGAGCAGCTATGGTAATTCGATTAAAAGAATCGATCACTGTTGAAAGAATTAAAGCAAGAAAAAATGAATTACTTAAGCTGTTCTTTAAAGAATTGGAAGGACAAGAAGATATTCATTTTCTAGCTAATAATATAAGAGATCGTCATGGGATAGTTTCTTTTTATATTAGAGATATCCACTATAATTTATTAACAAAAGTTCTAAATGATAGATACGGAATTCAAGTAAGAGGAGGCTGTGCTTGTGCAGGTACATATGGCCATATTTTATTTGATCTCGATATAGAGTCTAGTAATAAAATGAGGAAATTTATTCTTCAAGGGGATAATACGTATAAGTTAGGTTTTGTAAGGGTTTCATTACATCCTACACTAAGTAATAGTCAATGTATTTATATCACTAATAGTATTAAAGAAATTATAAAAGATAAAGATTTTTGGAAAACAGAATATCTTTACGATAATTCATGTAACGAATATCAACATGCAACAAAGAATATATCTGTAACAGAAGATGAAATTCTTGAGAATATTTATTCGTTTAGTGTTCAACAAACAGTAACAAATTAATTAAAAATGAAGTATAGTTTTTTATTCACTTTGGTAGTTCTAGCAATATTGTCATGTGGGACTACTTCACCTTCCAACAATAATTCATCTACTAATGCTCCTTCGAAAATGAAAAGTAGTGTAGTAGGATGTTCTGAAATTGTAGAAATTGTTAATTATACACATGAAACTGATTGTCAGTATCTTTTTAAAATGGAAGATGGTACTTTACTTTTTCCTGCTGATTTACCTGTAAAAGATGATGTAGCATTTTATAATGGTGCTGGTTTAAAAATAGGTTATGAGGTTTTAAAAGTTGATGATAAAAACATTGCAAAAGTGCAATGTACACAGCATGATTACTTAGTCAAAGTGACTTGTATGGAACAATTTGTTCTTGCTGAAAAAGGGATGCCAGTTTCACATGACGAATGTGTTTCGATAAAGAATCCTTACAAGTTTACATGGATGAGGAATGCGATTAATGCCGTAAAGCCATCATTGGTTTCAGAGTATAATTATACTCCAGGCTTTATCTACGAATTTAAAACAAAAAGCGGTTCATATTTATATGATTGCTTGGGAAATCAAGTATGTAATACTGGAGATAGCCAAGATTGTCAATCACTTTTGGACGGACTTACAGACCCCAAGGTAATTCTTGTGGTAAATAACTAAATATGAATTCAAACCTAGATCCTAGCGGAGAAAATTTATCCAACGAAGAAAAATTGATCGATAGGGCTTTACGCCCAAAAGCGCTAGAAGATTTTGAAGGACAACAAAAGATTGTTGATAATCTAGATATATTTATTCGGGCAGCAAAGTTAAGAGAGGAGTCCTTGGATCATGTGCTTTTGCATGGCCCTCCAGGTCTAGGAAAAACGACATTGTCTTATATAATATCTGAAGAATTAGGGACTAACATGAAAATGACTTCTGGTCCAGTTCTGGAAAAGCCGGGAGATCTTGCTGGTTTGTTGACCAATTTAGAAGAAGGTGATGTCATTTTTATTGATGAAATCCACCGTCTAAACACTGTTGTTGAGGAATATCTATATAGTGCAATGGAAGATTATAGAATCGATATTATGATCGACTCTGGCCCCAATGCAAGATCTGTCCAACTGAGTTTAAATCCATTTACATTAGTGGGCGCGACGACAAGAATGGGTTTACTTACGGCTCCTATGAGAGCAAGATTTGGTATTACTTGTCATTTGGATTATTACGATGTTGAAACCTTGAAAAATATTATTATTCGAAGTTCTAGCATCCTAAACATAATAATCGAAGAACAAGGTGCTTATGAAATAGCTCGAAGGTCTAGAGGTACTCCAAGAATTGCAAATGCGCTTTTACGTAGAGTTAGAGATTTCGCTCAAATTAAAGGAAATGGAACCATTGATAAAGAGATTTCTATGTATGGTTTATCAGCCTTGAATGTTGATGAGAGTGGTCTCGATGAAATGGATAATAAAATTCTTGATGTAATTATTAATAAATTCAAAGGAGGCCCTGTTGGGATTTCAACAATTGCAACTGCGATAGGGGAAGAAGCGGGAACCATTGAAGAAGTTCATGAACCTTTTCTTATTATGGAAGGATATATTCATAGAACTCCACGAGGAAGGGAAGCAACAGCAAAAGCCTATAAGCATTTAGGGGTTGAAAAATCCCAATACGGAGATCAAGGTTCACTGTTTTAAGGACTTGTTGTAATTTTGGGTTTAACCCAAAATATCTTACAACCAATCTTTTATGAAATAACAATTACTTAGTTTACATGAACAACATATTGTCACATGATGCTAGGCATTAAACCTGAATTATGCATTTGTTTATCTTGGTTTTCCAAGCTTAAATGCATAATTCGGCTTTAAGTAATAACCTAAGCTTTTGCCGTAGGTGTAAAATTCATAGGTGGAAAATTCTGCGGTTGTTTATCTTCTATCTTTCCATATTGTTGTTCATATTTAGAAACATTCTCGTGCAATGCTTTCAAAAGCCTTTTTGCATGTTGTGGTGTAATCAAAACTCTCGATTTCACTTTTGCTTTTGGAATGTTGTGTATAACACGTAAAAAATCAAGGACAAACTCATTTTGATTATTTGAGATTATCGCAAGATTAGAATATATTCCCTCTGCCATTTCTTCTGAAATTTCAAGGTTTACTTGTTTGCCTTTCGGCTTTTTCTCATCTGCCATTTTATTGTTTTTTTATGTCATCAATTTTCTTAAAAAGATCAAAGTCTAAGGAGTCAATCATGTCCTCATACTCTTTGAAATCTTTCTCTAAAAATTGATTTACTTCTTCTACAGTTTCACTAACTGCTTTAGTTGTATTTTTAATTAATGTTTCTGTGTTTCCACCAAGATCATCCCATCTAGAGCCTAAGTACCATGCTGCAGTACCTAATCTATTATTTAGTTTATTCGGATCTCTTTGAATTCCTTTTAAACCTTCTGGCATGTCATATAGTTCTTCAAGTGTCTGTATTTTTTTTAATATGTCACCATTTTGTTCTGCTAATTTTTTAGAAGTAGTGTCTGACAGTGCGTATGTAATATTTTCTATTGCTTTTACTGTTTCTTTTGCAGCACGTATTTTATCCATCGCAATTCGTGCATCGTCAATTGTAGTATAGAAAGCTTTATATTCTTTTAATAGAACTTCTTGTTTGTCAGCATTATAATCCGCACGTGGATCAGGCTTTACTCTAAGGTCTATACTGTCTTTTACTCCTTTATACTGGGCAACTATTTTATAAGTCCCCGCTATAACATCTGGTCCACTTGGTTCTCTTGCGTCTTTTTTAGGTGCTTCTTTCGAAGGCCATCTTACACCTTTCATGTCTTTCCTCCAACTTAACTTATTGAAGCCTTCTTTTGCCTTTACTTCCATTGTTCTTAGGGTGTCACCAGCATTGTCGATTACCCAGTATTTAATCTTTTTATCACCTTTCTTCTTTCCTTTCTTTTTATCACCCTTTTTATCACCCTTTTTTTCTCCATCTTTCTTGTCTCCATCTTTTCCTTTCTTCTTTCCTTTCTTCTTTCCTTTCCTCTTTTTCCCTTCCTCCATTTTCGAAGTGGATTCCGTATCGTCTTTCGGCTTAACATAATAATTGATAGATGCAGACCTTGACTTAGAAGGTGCTCTGAAATCTGCTTGTGCAGAGAATCTAATTCCTTGATAACTTCTGCTGCTTGTAAGATATGCATCTGGAGAATCAAGCAAAATGAATTTTTCATTTAGTAAGGATTGATCTGCTGCCAATTGACGTAAAGGTCTTATGTCATCAATAATCCATAAAGCTCTTCCGAAAGTCCCTAGAATTAAATCATGATCTCTAGGATGAATTTTTATATCTCTTATCTGAACTGGTGGCATTTCATCATTCCATTTCGACCAGTTGTTTCCATTATCAATTGATACATATAAACCATTGTCAGCTCCTGCAAATAATAGATTCTGTTGTACATCATCTTGAACAATTGAAGTAATAAAGCTATTAATCTTGGAATCATCTATTATACGTTTCCAAGTAACACCATAATTTGTAGTCATATAAGCATGAGCTGACCAATTATTTCTTCTGTAATCATTTACAACAATATAAGCGGTTCCAGTTTCAGTTGGAGAAACTTCTATCTGCGGAATCCATGAACCTTTAGGCATTCCTATAATATTATTGCTGACATCAGTCCATGTATCGCCTCCGTCTCGTGTGATGTGAACTCGCCCATCATCTGAAGAAGCCCATACCAATTTCCTATCTTTTGGGCTAGGGGCAATTGCCAATAATGTTGTGAAGTTTTCAGCAAAAGTTGCATCTATCGTCAATCCACCACTTTCATCTTGTTTTTGTTTCGTTGTATCGTTTGTTGTTAAGTCAGGTGAAATAATATCCCAACTTAAGCCACAATCTTTACTATAATGAACATATTGACTACCGAAATATAATCCACATGGATCAAATGGGTCTTGAGCAACAGCTGCATTCCAGTTATATCTCAACCTTTCTCCATCGGGATGAACAGGCTTAACCATTGTGGTTTTACCCGTAATTCTATCATATCTGCCCATGTTTCCTCCTTGTGACATAGCGAAACCATATCTTGAATCTCGCATGTCAGGAACAACATCAAATCCATCTCCAAAAAATAATTCTTGCCAGTCATAATTAGTAATCCCACCTCTTCTATAAACAGTGTTAGGTCCTCTCCATGTTCCATTGTCTTGCATCCCACCATACACATGATAAGGAAAATCAAGGTCGTAATTCACATGATAAAATTGACCTACGGGAATGGTGTTTATAAATTGCCAATTCTCTCCTCCATCTCTGGAAATATTAACATGCAAGAATAGACAATGCCTGATACCGCCCCAGAAGCACCTATTGCACTGTAATAGGGTTCTTTTTTATGATAGTATAAAGAATATAAGCTTCCTGCTAAAAGACTTCCGAAGTAGATAATAATGAAA
>CAYOIL010000017.1:0-2508 GCA_964403985.1 uncultured Saprospiraceae bacterium | reverse complement strand
AAATATTAAGCCCACCATCATTTCCATCAATGATATAATCTGAGTTTTCATCATCAATATAAAAAGCGTGGTGGTCAGGATGCACATCATTGCCATAATCAGCAATCTGTTTAAAACTTTTTCCTCCATCTTCACTCTTCGATACATAAGTGAATATGTTGTAAATTCGATTTTCATTGGTAGGATCTACATATAATTCGGCATAATAAAATGGCCTATTCCCTATATTCTTTTCACTTACTAATGACCAATTTTCGCCACCATCCATTGACTTGTAGAGGCCATTAACTTCAGCCTCAACTAAAGCATAGATAATATTTGGCTTGTTTGCTGCAATAGCGACTCCCATTCTTCCGAGTGGTCCTTTTGGTAATCCTTGCTCAGCTGTTATTTCTTTCCAATTTTCGCCTCCATCATATGTTATATGCATACCAGAACCTTCTCCACCACTATTAAAAGTATGGGGCTTTCGCCCAAATTCCCATAATGCGACAACAATCTTATTTGGATTGCTCGGATCCATTACCATATCGGCAACTCCAGTTTCTTTGTTTACATAAAGTATTTTCTTCCATGAATTTCCACCGTCAACAGTTTTATAAACGCCCCTATCTTCGGTTGGGCCCCATGCACTTCCTAGTGCACCGGCATAAACTACTTTACTATTGTTGGGGTCAACAAGAATCCTGTGGATAATTTTAGTTTTTTCTAATCCTTTGAAAGTCCAGTCTTTTCCTCCATTATTCGTGTAGAAAATTCCAGCTCCCGAATTATGAGAGTTTCGTGGATTACCTTCACCAGTTCCTACCCAGATTTCACTAGGATTTCCTCTGTTTATCTTTATTGAACCTATAGAAAGAACTCCTGTTTCATCAAAAATTGATTCCCATGTTATACCTCCGTTTTTAGATTCCCACACTCCTCCCGATGCTGAACCGATATAAATATGATCCTTATCTTTTGGGTTCACGTCAATTGCTGTTATACGTCCGCTCATTCCTGCTGGACCTATATTTCTTACATCCATCGATTTTAGTAAATCGGTATCAACACTTTGGGCTTGACCCAAAATAACTAAAAGACAAAATCCTAAAAGTTGTATTAATTTCTTCATTTCATTAAATTGTAAAAACTAGAATTCCCTTAAATTTTATAAGATACGGTGAAATTCTTTTTGATAAATTGAGAGTTGCAATATAGGAATATCTCTTCATCTAAGCTTTATAAATTGAAAAATTGCTAAGTTAATTTCAGTACATTTTGTGAGAAAATAACTGCACTTGGGCTCCGCATTTACTTTTTCTCTATATTTAACTCAAAATATTTAAAATGAAAAAATATCTAACGCGCAAGAATATAGGATTAGTCATGGCATTGTTATTTGCAATACCGATAACAATGGGTGCCTTTTTTAAGCTTATTCAGCATGAAGAAGTAATAACAAATTTCGCTTCAGGCGGACTTGATGGATGGGCCCTGATTGTAGGAATAGGAGAAATAGTAAGCCTTATTCTATTTTTAGTGCCAAATACAATGAGATTAGGTGCAATGTTGCTTGCAGCATATTTCGGTGGGGCTATTATGTTTCATATGAGTCATACAGATCCAGAACATCAAAGTCTAATAGCACCTTCAGTTTACCTGTGTATATTGATGGTAATTTCATGGGTGAGGGGAATGGATTTAATTCAATTAAAACCATCAAAATAAGGACATAGTATTATTACATTACATCCATTGCAAGAACAGTAGAAGTCAGAAAAAACGGAAGTCCTACCCAAAACCAAGCTGGTTTTACTGCTAATAAAATAATAGTAAGAATTAAAGAAACTGCTGATATTGCCCAGTATAAACCTTTAGATCTTTTTGTATCGCTCATTTTATAAATTTATAATTCGATGCAAAAGTAAATGATTGTATCTAAGCATACAATTTTTAACGCGAAATAAAGTTGACTACTTGTCTAGTTGTTTGTAACTTAGGGCATAATTCATTAAAATAAAGTTTTATTATGAATAGAAATAAAATTTTAGCGAGCCGAGATCAATATCTTAGCAAATTAAAAGAAGAATTAAAAGATAGATATCCTGATGCACTAGATTTCTATCAAAAAGAGGAAAATATTCAAGTTTCTGACACTGAATCATGGCCTCAAAATAAAAATTCTAGAAAAAATTTATCAGGGACCAAAGGTCCTATAACAGATGCTGAACTAAGACATTTACTTAGAAGAGTATTTCAAGGTTTTACGAAAGATCAGTTTTCATATTTTCAAGGAAAGACGAAAGAAGAGATTGTAGAAGAGTTGACAACGGAAGGTGAGACACCAATTCCTATTAATGATTATAGTTCGGATGATCCAGATGTGCCTTTTGGTGAATCATTTGCGGATGCTGGATGGAGTGACTTTGCTGGTGATAGAGTAGTTTCGCTTAAATCTCTTTTTATTGATAAAATGAGAAAAGCTAATACATCAATGCATAGCACGATGTGGTTGTTCTGGCATAA
>CAYOIL010000016.1:0-28500 GCA_964403985.1 uncultured Saprospiraceae bacterium | reverse complement strand
AGTAAATACAATCAACTGTTATCGAAACAGTAAAATTATATCTGGAAAATAGTCTAGATGATTTTATCTACACTTAAAATAATCAAAAGGTTCAAGGCAATCTTTACATCTATGAAAAGCCTTACAAGCAGTTGACCCAAACTCACTGATTTGCTCCGTGTTCTCACTTTTACATCTTGGACATGGAATAGATCTATTCTCCTTCTCTAAATCATATTGAGGCGCCGCAATCCCATATTCCTCTAACTTCTTTCGCCCTTCTTTGCTGATCATATCTGTAGTCCATGCTTCATCATACACGTATTTAACTAAGACACTTTTGAATTCAGCTTGAATAAGCGCAGATTTGATATCAGTTGCTATTACATCTAATGCTGGACAACCACTATACGTAGGGCAAATGTGCACTTCAACTCTAGCCTCTTCATGGATTATCTTCCGTACTATCCCAAGATCCATTACCGATAATACCGGAACTTCAGGATCAAGAACCGTTTCAAGAATTTGTCTTACCTCTATATTTTCTTGTAATACATCCATATCTGATTACCATTGCATATTAGGATAAGCTCTCTGAATATATTGTAGTTCGGTTAAAATATAACCCATTTTCTCCGTATGAAAACCATTCTTCCCTCCATCGTGAAACCATGTCGTTTCAGGTAATTGGACCGTAGCTTCTAATAATATTTCTTTTATCATTCGCTCCCACTTTTCTTTCAAAGACTTACAATCTATACCATACGTCTCCTTCATATACTTATCTGCATCTGAAGGTTTGAACATCTCTCCACTAAAGGCATATAAATCATTTATAGCATTTTGAATTCGATCGTGACTTTCTTCTGTACCGTCTCCTAATCTCTTGACCCACTCTGAAGAATATCTTACATGATATTTAACTTCTTTTATCGCTGATTTTGCAATATTAGAAAGAGGAGTATAACTACATCCCATTAATAGTTCAAGTAACAAGAAATAGAAATGATCATAAAAAAAAGAACGAACAATTGTATAACCAAAATCTACATTCTCATGCTCTACTAATTTTATGTTGTAAAACGAAGTTTCTAGTCTCTTGTATGGATAGTCATCTTCCGTTTTACCATTCCCCTCTATTTCAGCAGCCATTTGGTAAAACAATCTAGCTTGCCCAACATGATCAAGAGCAATATTTGACAAGGCAATATCTTGTTCCAATGCTGGTCCATGACCGCACCATTCACTAATCCTATGACCTAAAATCAACTCATTATCGGCAAGTTGCAATATGAATTTATGAAGCATTTTATCCATTACATATGTTTTAAAACGTCAGGTAATTCATAAAACGTAGGGTGTCTGTACACTTTATTCTCTGCTGGTTCAAATAATTCTTCTCCATCACTAGGATCATTAGCAACTATTTCTGTTGATTTAACAGCCCATATGCTAACTCCTTCCATTCTCCGACAATATACGTCACGAGCATTTTCAATTGCCATGTCATCGTCCGCAGCGTGCAAACTGCCAACATGACGATGGTGTAACCCAGCTTTAGATCTTATGAAAATTTCATATAAAGGCCAATCTTTCATTTTTATTCCTTTTATTTTTGGGTTTAACCCAAATAAATAATAACAATATTCTTAATTATTTCTTTTAAGCTACCGAAATAGCTTTCTTCGCTTCTTGCTTTTTGGCGTAAGCCATAGCCGCTTCACGAACCCATTTTCCATTGTCATAAGCTTTTACCCTTGTATCAATTCTGTCTTTATTACAAGGTCCATTCCCTTTTACAACATCCCAAAACTCAGTCCAGTCGATCTCTCCAAAGTCATATTGACCTCTTTCTTCGTTCCACTTCAAGTCAGGATCAGGTAACGTTACTCCCAAAATTTCTGCTTGCTCAACTGCCATATCTACAAACCTCTGCCTTAATTCATCATTAGTAAACCTTTTGATTTTCCAAGCCATTGATTGTTTAGTATTCGGAGATTCAGCGTCATTCGGCCCAAACATCATAAGAGACGGCCACCACCATCTATTCACAGACTCTTGCAACATTTCCTTCTGTGCCTCTGTCCCTTTACTTAGCGTCAATAACAATTCGTAACCTTGTCTTTGGTGGAAACTTTCTTCTTTACACACTCTAACCATAGCTCTAGCATATGGCCCATAACTACATCTACACAAAGGCACTTGATTCATAATCGCAGCTCCATCTACTAACCACCCAATTGTTCCCATGTCAGCCCAAGTAAGTGTAGGATAATTGAAAATACTAGAGTATTTTGCTTTCCCTGTATGAAGTTGATTTATTAACTCATCTCTTTCTATGCCTAATGTTTCACATGCAGAATATAAATACAATCCATGTCCCGCTTCATCTTGTACTTTAGCTAACAAAGCAACTTTTCGACGCAAATTCGGAGCACGTGTTATCCAGTTTCCCTCAGGTAACATACCAACAATCTCAGAATGTGCATGTTGACTGATCTGACGAATTAAAGTCTTTCTGTACTTTTCAGGCATCCAATCCTTCGGCTCTATCCGAATATCATTATCAATTTTATCCTGAAATTTCTTTTCCATTGAAGCTTCCATAAAAATTTACTTTTAGTGCTCTAAATATTTATTTTACGAATGTGAATTAATACAAAAATACATTCTGTAATTCTTCCAACAAAACAAAACGAACATTTGTTCGTAAGAAAGTCTTGCAAAAGAAACATTTTTTTGAATTTCTTCTGTGCAAGCCTTCTAATCTAGATATCTAAACAATTCTTAACCGAAAATATCCCATATGCCATTTACTAATTCTACATCTCTTTCTACTCCATTATTCATTATATTTACAAAAAACCCCCTCATATGCCTCACGAAAACCTCAGTTTACTTAAACTAGTTATACAAAATGACTATTCACATAATAAATTTTTAGCTGAAGCTAATAAAATAAATGCAGATCCATTATCAAGAATTCCTTCAACTGAAAGAAGTCTTCTTGACCCAAAAATGAACCTCCATTCCACAACAACTTCAGGAAGAAATAATGTATTTATAGACAACCATGCACACAGCTTTAATATTAAGCACATACCCAGTGGTTTTTCTAAAATAATTAAAAAAATCCCTGCTAGAAAACTCCAATTAACTATTCGAAATTGGGCCAAATTATTGAAACAAGAATTTCTAGAATGGCTCGGAAAAGAGTCAAAAGATATTTATGACAAATTGTACGAAAGTTATTCATCTGTTTTAGTAAATCATAAGATTTATTTGGTAAATCTAATGATGGATATGGAAAGATCAATTTCCGGTACACCCATCAAAACATTTGAAGAACAATTAATAGAGTTAATAACGCTTAGGAATCAACACAGTACTACTGGTTTAAATTATACAGCCTCCTTGCTTCCTTTCTTTGCTTTTGATCCGCATAACCCAAATGCATATAAACAATTTCTTTACCTATTCTTAGCAACAAATACGGACCTCTTTAATAAACCTGAATTTCATTTAGCAAATTCAAATCGCTTGTCTTTTGTTGGTGTAAAATTATATCCTCCTTTGGGTTACAGCCCAAAAGATGAAACATTATATTATTTATTTAAAGCTTGTGAATCGAAAAATATTCCTATTCTTTCTCACCAAGGAGGAATAAGAACAAGGACTGAATATGAAGAGGTCGAATTAAAAGAATGGACATTAGAAAATAATAAACCAAAATTTTCTAAAAATAATAGTGGAAAATTATTCGTAAAATCTGGGGTTGGTCAATTAGACAGTTCTAGGCAAATTTCAAATATTCCAGGAATATTTATGGATCCATTTAAATGGGAAGAAGTTTTTAATCATTTTCCTAAATTAAAAATTTGCCTCGCTCATATGGGTGATAATTTACATTGGCAAGAATTTAGAGAAATTTTTCAGCTATTTAAAAAGTACAACTTACCATTTAACTCACAAAACATTAATTCTTTACATACAAGCATAAATTCCCATCATAACAATTTATCTACTGAAAATATAAACGAGTTATTAAACTTACTTCCAAAACTTGCTACAAATTTTGTTTTTAAAACCTTATCAGCATTGAGCTCATTTAAAAACGTATACGCTGATATTAGCTATTGTTTTGTTATTAAAGAAAATATGAAAGTAATAACTGAATTACTCATGGATAATGAATGGTCCAATAAAATATTATTTGGATCGGATTTTTACATGACTGCAGTTGAAAAAGAAGGTCATTTTAAGAAATTACCTTTTGTCACTTTAAAAAACATGTTTGAAGAAAAAGACAAGGAAGTGTGGAAGAAAATTACATACTATAACACCATTAATTATCTATTTGGAGAAGGGAAATAATAATATAATACAACTTAAAATTGATTGATTTGTAAACCTTATTTTACAACAACAAATTTACTTTTAAAATATTCTCCTTTTTTGTTTTGGACAATGATATAATAATCCCCATTCACGCAAGAACTAATATCTATTAAATCTATTCCTTCCCCGCTTTCTATTACTTTGCTTCCCAGTTCAGTATAAATAGTAACTCTATGAATAGATTCAAAAGGTAAACCTATTTTAATAAAATCATTTGCTGGATTTGGATATAATTCGAAGCTATTGATTTCTAATTCATTAATGGAAACAATCTCTTTAAAGGTACTTATAGACCAATTGTCAATATAAATTCCTTCTCTTTCAAGAAAATTATCACTTCCTAATCTCAGTGTAAATTGAACATCCATACCTGCCCAAGCAGAAATGTCTATTTCTTCATTCACCCAATCAAAGGCTCCATCATATACTGGTTCATCAAATGGTTGATCATTCTGAGGAGAATCACTATATTTTCCACACAATGGAACACGAGGACTACCTACCTTTTCAATATATAAAACTGCAAAATCATAGTTGTCTTCAATATTTACATACAAATCAAAATTCAAAAGAATAACTTCATCTTCAGGCAATGAAACGGTTTTACTTTTAATCGATTTATTTTCACCTGAGTTATAATTTTCATTTGGAGAATCTGTAAACGAAAAATCTTCACTTACAAACTTATCATTTCCATAAAACCATTGTTCGCCATCTGCAATCCAAAAATCTCCTGATCCTATCTCATCATAAACTAAAAAAGTCTCTAATCCTCCAAAATTATAATCAATCCGTAATGTATCACTAATTATATTTAACCCTTCAGTAGATTCAATTAAAACCATTATTTCATCACCAAACGAAATGGAATTATCTAGTTGTAAAACTATTTTTTCAGCCTTCTCATCTAATTGATTCAAATCATAAGAAAAAGAAGTATTATCCAAAATTCCATTATTACTTAAAACGGTTAATTCTGTTTCGAAAGGAAGTGCTTCGAAACCTATTTGCTGAATATTAAAATCAATCTCTGCTTCATATTCATCTGTTATTTGAATACTAGAAGATTTTATTATTGGATAAGATAATAGAATTGCTGCTGTTACAATATTAGTATGGATATTAGCTTGGCAATTATATACTATTCTATCAATTGGCGGCCAAAATCCCTCTACTCCAACTTCAGGAGTAAAAGGATAAATTTTATCTTTTGTTCCTTCTTCTCCATACATCCAATCATCAGAATCACCATTTACTGTATAGCCAATTGTTTCTATAGTTGTTCCATATATATATGAATTAAACTTAGTCATATCTTCTGCCATTGCTTGAAAAAAGTCATTTTCCGGCGTAGGACTATCATTAAAACTCCAAGGATAAATTAAAGCATTCCCAAAGGTGTGATAATTCATTGCCATTTTAAATGAATGTTGTTCGCAGTAAAATTTAACAGCCTGAGTTTCAGCTTCACTAAATGGAGCTTCTCCTCTATATGTTTCGCTATTAGGATCAGGAGAAGACCCAACATCATTTATACCCCATTGAAAGCCATAATTCCTATTTAAATCGACACCAAAAGTTCCGTCTCCATTATCTCTTCTATTCTTCCTCCAAAAGCCTCCTCCGTTTGGTTCGTTTTGCTCATTAAAAATATATCCATCAGGGTTAACACAAGGAATAAAATGTAAAGATGTATTATCTATAATTTCTTTAATTAGAGGATCAGTTTCATAATTCTCTAATAAATACCACATGAAATATATCGTTTGAGTTAGGGAATTAGGCTCTCTAGCGTGATGAATTGCAGTATACAAGCTAGAAGGTTCCCCTTCATCAATTCCTGGATTATCAGAAATTTCTAAGGCAAAAATTTCTCTCCCTTCATATGTTTGGAACTCTCCAATTGCTTCTTTTTCACTAATTAACTCTGGGAATTTATTATGCATATCATCAAGAATAGAAAGTAATTCTTCGTATGTATAAAATCCTCCCATACTACCTAATGTAAAATTTTCTGGCGTCGCAATATTACTGAAAACATCTTCATCTTCACAGCCCATCATCATGCGATCAAGACCAGCAGCCATCTGTTCCCTGTAATATGTTCCCATATCATTAATTAGAACTTCTATTTCAAATCCTGCTTTTTGAATTTGCTTAATTTCAGCATCTGAAAAGTCACTTTCCAAGTATCTTCCTATAGCAATATGTCCATGATCAACTTCTATTCCTAGCTTAGCTAATTCTTCTATTTCCTTATTAAACAAATCGATTCGAACTCTATGATATAGATCTTGAGAATGAATAATACTATTAATTAAAAGGAAAATAATTATAGAAAATATATATTTCATACTCATATTATTATATCAATGCTTATTTAATTTCAGCGGTTAATTCAGTTAATACTCCACAATTATCTTTAGGGTGGATAAAACAAATCATTTTATTATCAGCTCCTTTTTTAGGTACATCATTTAATAATCTGAAACCTTCTTTTTTAAGTCTTTGCATTTCAAATTCTATATCATCCACCGCATAAGCTATATGATGAATCCCTTCTCTATTTTTCTGTAGATACTTATAAATTGCAGACTCTTCACTTGTAGCTGCTAGCAATTCAATTTTATTTGGACCATTTCGGAAAAATGCTGTTATAACATGTTCACTTTCTACCAATTCTTCTTTATAAGCCGGAGCTCCGAATAATACTTCATATCTTTTTTTGGCTTCTTCAATGTCATTTACTGCAATTCCTATGTGTTCAATTTTTTTCATTTTAAATCATTCCCTTTTCCAAAATTACAAATCTCACAAACAATTCTTCTGAATACCACTTTAGTTCTCTAGTCTTCCGCATTGCTTTTATGTGTTCTTGAGATTGGTATGCAAAATTTTTCATCGCTTCAAGATTTTTCCATACACTAAAAGTTGCCATGTTTAACACTGGTATTTCTCCTATTCCTTTAGTAAATAAAAGATCTTTATTTGTTTTTAAGGGCCTACTTGATGCAGGCACATATTTCCAAAATGAAAATAATTTACTCACTTTTATTTTAGCTCTAGTTAATACGGCAATTTGATTTTTTTCATCTACTTTATTTGTTGATAAAAATGGATTTACTCCTCCCCAAAAGCCATTGCTTTTGATGCAATTCATCAAGAAATAATCTGTTGAAACAGCAATTTTTGAATAAACATTCATTAAATTCGAAGTTAGTAAAAATGACTTTGCTAAACTTCTACTTTCCCAAATTGTAATTAAAGCATAAGTAGAAAAATCAGGATACGGATTAAATCCATTTCCTCTACCTGTCCCTAATAATTTATAAAAAGTTAATCCTTTACTTTCTGCTAGTAAGGAATGGCCTTTTTGCATTAATTCAAAGCCTTTTATTTTTGGGCGAAAGCCCTTAAAATTAAAGAAAGTTAAACAAGTACACTGCAAGTTATCACTCATTAACTTTTATTATTTTACCATCAAACTCTATTACATCGCCGTTTCTCAATTTTTTTCTTCTGCGAGTTTCCAATTCTCCGTTCAATTTCACTTCTTCGTGCGCAATTCGAACTTTAGCCTCACCTCCTGAATTTACTAAAGATAATAACTTTAAAAGATTCGTTAAATCAATAAATTCTTCTCCCTTAAGAGAGAAACTTAATTCTGTCATATGATATTTTTTGTTAAAAATGAACAAACATTTCAATAATAGAACTTTGAAAACACTAATTTCGTTCTAGAAATGTTATGTTGAATTAAAAAATATATTAAATTCGTAGATTCACTTTATGAGAACACTAGTTATAATACTTATTTTTATCTCATTCTTTTTTTCTTTTGAGGCTTACGCCCAAAAGGTTACAGTTTCTCCAGAAATCTTACTTCGAGATGATTATTCATATACTTTACTAGGAAAAGTGTCAGATAAAGTTTTACTTATTCGCAATAAAGGGTTTGGACAATCACTATCAATATATAACAACGGCTTAGGCTTTGTACAAGAAGTTCCTCTAGAATTCGAGGATAGAAAAATTAACATGATAGGATATGTAACATCTGAAAATGATTTCAATTGTTATTATTCGTATAAAGATAGAGGGGTAGAATATATAAAATCTGTGAAGTTAAGCCCTATGGGTGAAAAGTATTATGAAGATACACTTTTTGTAAGAGAAAATGCTTTTATCTCAGATTTCTACAGATTTAATGGTTCCTTAAATGACAGGTATATCGTAATCTTTAATTCAATAGAAGAAGAAGAAATGAGATTGTTACTGTACGATAATCAAGAAATGGAACTAGTCTATGAAACCATAATAGAGGCAAAGGACATTTCAATGAGAAAAGATTTCCGTAAAATAGCCATAAGCAACGATGGTCGTGTTGGTATTCTTTTTGAAAAGTACAATACATCATTTAGAAAAGAAGGCCATCATTATCGTCTTTTGGAACTTAATAAAGAAGGTGCTATAACTGATAAAATAATTCCATTTTATGGGAAATTAACAAATGATGTTGACTTATTGGTTGGGGAAAACGGAAATTTTGAGTTTGCAGGAATTTATGGCAATAAATCGGAAGACATAAGTAATGGATACTTTACGTATAAAAGAGACTCTATCTACGGATTTGAATTTCCGGAAGAAATGATGACAGATGTTAGTTTAAATTCCAAAAAGAAATTAGACGGACTTCAAAACTACTTACTTAACGATATTGTCCAAAGAAAAGACGGAGGATATGTTTTTGTGATGGAAGCTAACAAAGAATATTATAGGGCAAGTGATTCGAGAAATTTTAGAGGAAGTTCGGCTAGAGGGAGTATTACTGATTATTACAATGAGGACATTGTGGTATTAAGTATTTCTCCATTAGGTCAACTACAGTGGACAACTGTTCTTCCAAAAAAGCAATTTAGTCAAGATGATGATGGAGCTTATTCCTCTTTTTTCATTTTCAAAACTCCATCTAAAATGCATTTTGTATACAATGATGAGATAAAAAACAATAATACAGTAAGTGAATATGTCCTTAATCCTGCAGGGAGATTTGAAAGGAATAGTGTTTTGAGTACAGCATATCAAAAGCTAAAGCTAAGAATAAGAAATGCAATGCAAATATCTTCTTCAGCTTACCTTATGCTAAGTGAAAGGAATAACAGGATCAATATTGTCAAAATAGAATATTAATCTAAATAAGAATCTTAATTGTTCAATTTAAAGTCAATTACTCAACGACAACTCTTTTGTCGATTAATCTAAATCCTGATCCATGAATATTTACAATTTCTAAACTATCATCAATACTTAAGTATTTTCTAAGTTTAGTTACAAAAACATCCATTGATCTCGCTGTAAAATAGTTGTCCTCAGTCCATATTTTTGTCAAGGCTTCTGAACGAGATAACACTTCATTCATATTCAATGCAAAAAGTCGAAGCAATTGTGCTTCTTTAGGAGAAAGTTTCTCTTTCTTACCATTTGAATGCGTAAGGATTCTCAAAGGAAAATTAAAGTCAAACTCTCCTATTGTAAATTCTTTTAGATCTTCGTCTTCATCTTCTTTTAAAGATCGTCTTAAAATTGCTTGAACCCTAAATAATAATTCTTCTGAATTGAAAGGTTTTGTGATGTAATCATCAGCACCTATTCTAAATCCATCAAGAACATCATCTTTTAAGGTCTTTGCTGTTAAAAAGATAATTGGAGTTTGCTTGTCTTTTTCTCTAATTTCTTTCGCTAAAGTAAATCCGTCCTTTTTAGGCATCATAACATCGAAGATACACATATCGTATCCTCCTTTATCAAATGCTGTAGCTCCAGCTTCCCCATCGGTAGCTAAATCTACATCGTATTCATGCATTTCAAGATAATCTCGAAGTACAACACCAAAGTTCTGATCGTCTTCAACTAATAAAATTTTAGTCGCCATTTTCATATACATTTGTAGTAATGTTTAAAGATAAGACTACTTAATAATGGCAAACCACACGTTTTACAAAATTTTCTTTTCTTTTTTAGATAGAAATCTACTAAGAAAAACATCAATTGTTAAAAAAATGTGAAAAGTGTTAATTTTATTAACTCATTTTCAACTGGTTAGCCTTTTTAAGATCTGACACTTAAAATTACTGGGGTTTATGTTTTTTCGGAAAAAAAAGTGTAAAAACACTTCCTTTACCTAATTCACTCTCTACTTTTACTCTACCATTATGTGCATCTACTAGTGCTTTTACATAGCTTAATCCCAAGCCAAAACCTTTAACGTCATGTCTATTTCCTGTATGCACACGATAAAACTTATCAAAAATAAACTTTTGGGATTCATTTGTCATACCTATTCCATTGTCTTTAATGCTAATTCTAATACCGTTTCTAACATTCCTAGCACTTAAAGTTATAATTGGTTCGGTATTCGTATATTTAATTGCATTATCAAACAAATTATGAATTATACTTGTGATATGAGTTTGATCTATTTCAATAATTGGGTCTGTTAACTTTATGTCTGTCTCCAATCGTCCTTTTGCCTCTTCAACCCTTAAGCTTACATTTTCTACTGCCTGTTCTAATAACTCCTCTATATTCAACTCACTAATTTTCAATTCGAAATCCCTCTTTTCTATAGTGGCCATCTGTAGTACTTTTTCTACCTGGGCAAGCATCCGTTGATTTTCCTGTTTAATTATCCCCGTAAATCTCTTCACTTTGTCAGGATTAGAAACAATCATTGGGTTATTAATAGAGTCTGACGCAAGAGAAATTGTTGCAATTGGAGTTTTAAATTCATGTGTCATGTTATTGATGAAGTCCGTCTTCATTTCTGAAATTTTCTTTTGCCTAAAAATGATATATATCGTGTAAGCAAAACAAAATAAGATAAGTGTTGTAAACAAAATACTACCGGCTAACCAAGGTGTGACAGTCGACCAAACAAATTTTCTTTTATTCAAAAAATATAATGAAAGATAGCCCGGAGACTCGTAGTCTGAAGAAAAGAGCTGAATTTTATAATCTGACTTATCTAAATTCAATTGCATCCCTAAGTCAGAAGCCTCTTGGGTGTCCCCAAAATCAACAACATAATTATCATTTATGATAAAATAATCACTAGACTCGTTATTATAGACACCATATTCATAGTCCAAAGATATTCCTTGATCCTCAAGAGCCGTTTTTATCATTAACGAAAGTAAATCAGGCTTTAGTTCTAGAAGTAATTCTTGGGTATTCAACATTTTTGATATAGAATTCAACTCAAACAAAATTCTTTCTTTTGTCCAATCGTTACCTTCTTTTTTCAATAAAGGATCGTACTTTTTTAATGCAAAAGGTTTGTCCTTTAATTTGATATTATCTCCTAAAGTAGTGAAGTTATCATTCTTATCAGCATTCTCAGAAATTTTAGATTTTACCTCATTAAGAGCTGTATATACTTTGTCATTGAAATTCTTTTCATTCAAATCCACAAACCAGTATATCCAGTAAAACTGTATAAAAACTATTCCTACACAAGCTAAACTCATAAGTAGGATAATTGCCCAAATTGATTTTTGTTTCATGACCTTAAAAGGTTGATAAAGTAAAGATAGTTCTTATTCTGAATGCATACTACATCAAAGAGTTATAATATAGTTATAGGAAGTTAACATTTTTAAAATATTGTCAATATTATAAACGGTGTATTTCGCATGAACTTAACAGGCCTATTTTGCAGCATAAATCGTAGTATGCATGCCTGCAATTCTCCACTTTCCGTCCACTTTTTCCATTAATCGAGTTTCCCTTTTCATTTCATTGTTAATATTCAATTGACTATAACTGACCCATGCGCCACTTTCATAAAGCCGTACATCAATGTTACTTAATAATTCTGTAACTGGCTCTGGAACAGGATGTTCTTCTATATATGTTTTTACAAACTTGTCAATTTCGTTCCACCCCAACATTTCAACAAAACTGCTATCCCTATTATCTATGTAGGTTTTAGTAACAAATGTGCTTTGAACCCAAAATTCCTTCCATTTTTTGTAGTCCCTTGAAAATGCAGCTTCTGTTTCATTATTAAGGCACTCTAAAATAGCAGACTTTTCAATTTCAACAGAACTAGCATGTATTGTCGATGGTGAATTCAAACAACTAAACATGCTAAAAACAAACAAAAAAAGAATAACTCTCATAATCAATTAATATTTTTAAACAAACTGATATTATTATAAACTATTACTTAATATTTAAGTTTGTAATTTAGCACAAATAAATGTAATTCAGTATGTTCAAAGATGTATACGAAACAAATAATATAGGCACTTTAGAAATTGCAAAATCATTACTTAGAATAAATGATATTGAATTTCAAGTTAAGAATGAACTTACATTACAAACAGGGAGTCTCGAAGCTCTTGGCATTCAAGGGGCAATAATTTCAGTAGATGATAGGAATTTCTCCAAATCCAAAGAGCTACTTATTGAAAATGATTTATTAATTGAAGCAGAAGAGAAAGACGACCAGCTTGATTCTATGAAATGGTTAGATAAAAATTTCAACTTTTCATTTTTAAAAGATAAACCAGTGATACTAAAATTATTGTTTTTGGTAGCGCTTTTATGTCTATTATTAGGAGGACTTGCTTATGTGCTAATTCTAAACAATTCAATTAGTTAATTTACTTGAGAATTCTATTTTTACTTATTTCTTTTCACTTTATAATATTTTCGGCTTCCGCCCAAAATATTATTGGCAGTATAATTGACTCTGATACTAAAATAGGTTTAGAGAATAGTCTTATTATATATAAAGATCTTAAAACCAATAAAGCAAATCAAATTATAGCAGATGAACAAGGTAAATTTATTCAAAGCATTCCGCAAGCAAAATATGAATTCACCTTTAGATATCTTGGCTATAAAGAACAAAAGGATACTCTTCAAATAACTCAAATACCCATAGAAATAATAATTGAATTAAATCAATTATCTAAAGAAATTGCATATCCCATTATAAGAGCAAATTTAATTCCATCGGCTAATGTTCTTAAAATAAATAAAGACAATTTTTTAAAATTACCGGGATCATTTAATGATCCTACAAGATTATTATTAAAATTCCCTGGAATTTCCTCAACTAATGATCAGGCTAATTTTATAAGCTTAAAAGGTATGCCTCCGTCACTTAGTGGTTGGTTTATAAATGGGGCGTCGGTTATAAATCCAAATCATCTTAGCAACACAGGGACATTCACAGATCAAGCATCAGCAAATGGTGGTGGGGTTAATATGATTTCCGGAAATAGTGTTGGTAATTATGAATTTATACATTCTCCACTCAATAGTGAATATTTTAATGTAGGAAGTGGATTGTCAAACTTTGAATTAGGAGTTGAAAAAGGAGGAAGATTTACTTTAGGATTATTGGGTACAGAATTTGGTTATGGATATAACAAAGACAAATTAAAACTAGGTGCAAACTATAGATATTCTACATTAGGAATTTTAAGCTCTTTAGGGATTCCACTAGGAGATGAGAAAATCAATTTTCAAGATTTCCATGGAAGGATAGGAAGAACAGGAAATGAAATTAACTGGAGTGTAGATGTACTTATAGGGAGTAGTTCAAATGTACATGAATCACTTAAAGAAGAAAGTGTATTTTTTAAAGATGCTTTATTTGTTGATTTAAAACAAAGGCAAGAAATTATAGCCGGAAAAATAGATTTTTATAAAGAAAAATTTACGTTTAAAAATTCAATTAATTATTCAGGAAGAAGAGCTTCAAGAGAAATTATTGCGGTTAAAGAATTTGCTGGAGTAGCAATAGATTCTATTGAACTAATTAATGAACAACGGATTTCAATAGCGAATAAATTTTTATATCCAATTAATAATCTTTTGGGATTAAAGTATACACAGAATATTGATCGAGGAATTATTTCAGATGCAGAATATGGCGGATTATACAGTCAAGCTTCAGGTTTATTAAGCTTAAAATATAATAGAAATAAATTTTTACTTGAAGGAGCTTATGGTGGTTCAATAATTGGCAAGAGATTAAGCGATGAAAATGAATGGAGAAATAATGTAGGTAGTGAATTAAGGTTTTTAATTCAATATGGTGGAAATAAAAACAGAATTCGCGGGCAAGTGAGTAAAGGCTTAATCTCGATACTTCCAGAGATCATGATACGAGGGGCAGAAATTGTTCCTATGGATAATATCAATATGTCAATTGATTATATGCGGGAAAGGGGATGGGGTAAGATAAAGATTGGGGGTTATTATCACTTATTTAATTCAGTCTTGGTAAGCGAGAGTGGGGAAATAAGTTACTTCAGTAGATTTGATTTGTTAAAAAATATAATAGAAACCGAAGAGTATAATCTTCAAGGAAATGCTGTAATTACTGGTAGTCTCTTTCAATATCAATTAAACTATAAAGCCATACAGTTTTTGCAAAATTTCTCCTATTACAATATACAGATTAATGAAACAATAGAAAGTGATTTTGACTTTGGACATACATACAGTTCAACTATTTCTTATTCAAAAAATATAAAAGAAAATAAATTCCTTATTGCAAGTTCCTTGCAAGGGAGAGGTGGTAATAAAGAGTTCGCTATAAATCAGAATTTATCTGAATTAAATGCTACTACGATATACGAAAACAATAGAATGACTTTAAGGCCCTATTCCAGAATAGATTTAAAAATAAGTTATTTATGGGGTAAGGAAATTAATAATTTACATAGACACTCCATTTCCTTAGACATCCAAAATCTTTTAAATCGAAGAAATGATTCTTATTCATTTTATGATGCTTTACAAAATGATGTTGTCTTAGGAAATCAATTAGGACTAATTCCAATATTAAGCTATACAATTAGATTTTAATTAATTAATTAAAATTGATTGATATAATTCTGATAATTGACAGAATATAAAATAGCGTTTCCTGATGTTTCTGCTTCAGAAGCAATAAAAATAGAATCATTAAAAATACATATAGATTCGACTTGAGCATCAAAATCTATATTTTCATCACTTACTTCAATAGATAAACTTTTATTACTATAATCTAATAAGTAAAAACTAGGCCTGAACGTATTATCATTAAATACTTTATTAGCATAACTTGAAATTAAAACAAATTCATTTGACCTATCATAAAAGGCATCAGTTACTAATTCATTAATCTCAAGATCTGCCCTTCTCCTAGCGAGTTGATTTTCCTCTATTGTATTTAATTCATAAACATGAGTTACATTATTTCCTCTATTTTTAGTAATTAAAAATATTGAAACTCCATCAATAAAAAATGCTTCACAATCGAAATTGTGATCAGTATCTTCACCAAATTCTAATTGATCTTCATAGCTAAAGTTTATCCTTGAAAAGATTTGAGTAGAGTCACTTAAAGCTCTTTTTTCTATTTTCAATATTTCCAGATTCTTTCTACTTCCAGCATTGTTTCCGAAATTACCTATATAAATAAATGAGTCACCTTCAGCGATTGCTTCCCAATCAGAATTTGATGCACCTATAATTTTAAATTCAGAAACAATATCACATCCTGAAGAAATTTCATATAAAGATGCTGCCGACCCTCCATCACCAAAGGCCAATAAATTTTCATTAAAAGGTATTATTCCAGAGATTTCTCTCAACTCATCACTTAATTCACATACTTCGTTAAATGTAACTACTTCCTTTTCAGTACATTGGATAGTAAAAAAAAGGATGCTAAATAGTAATAGTAAAAAAGTGTATTTGCTAATCATTTGCAATGATAATCTTTATTGTTTGCTCATATTCTCCTGAATTAATATTTAAAAAGTATATCCCATTTTCTAAATTTAAATTTGAAAAAGAATATTCTACTTGACCCGAAGATAATTCAGAGGATTGAAAATTTGAAACAAGTCTCCCCATAGTATCAAAAATAGAAAACTCTACCTTCCCTACAGTATTATTTACAAATTGAATAGTAAAAGAATTGTTAGCAGGATTTGGAAAAACACTTGCGTTAAGACCAGGGAATTCTCCAGTGTAGTGGGCAATTATTTCAATATCTTCAAAATCTTTAATTGATAAAGAATTTAAATCAGAAACAAATTCTGCATCACCAATAATTTCCCAGTGAGAAAACTGAAATCCAGGATTAGAATTAGCAATAAGTGAACTTTCTATTTCATCAAAATAAAATCCATCCCATGGTAATTCATTCAGCTTAATAGTATTTAAATCAATAGTTCCCGCTCCTTCCGGATTTGTGCTAATTGAAATTTCTTCAGGTGATGAAAGATCAAATCTTTCTCTTAAAAATTCTCGTGCATAGTCTTCCCTTTCCTCTATAAAAAGATATAGTCTAGGAATTCCTTTTTCTGTCCACCAATCATATCCTCCATTTGACCAATTATCAAATTGTCTCTTAATCTCAACTTCCAAGTTTTCCTTTGTATTCAATGTTTCTTCCATCCAATTTTGTACACGAAAAGTAGTATTTAATAAATCAGAATATCGCGTCACAAATTCATCACTATACTTTTCATTTTCCCATAGTTTTGACATTATATCGAAATATCTAGCATTACTAACTGTGTCCAAATGCTCTCCAATATAATTTCTATCTGCTTTTGTCCAATCATATCTCCCCATTGAAACATCCATATCAAATAAAACATATCTCCATTTTCCATTCTCCTTTTCTCTCCAATACTTTATATTATTTCTTGGCCAATCTGTATTATTAACTATAGACTGTGCAGCAAAATAATCGATAAAATGAGTTACATCAAAATCTTGTTTAACTACATTAAAATTAGAATCAATTGATAAATCAGCGTTTAGCAAAAAATCTAATTGTTCGTTAAATAAATTAAAATCCCCTTCAACTATTTGTGTATCTTTTTCAAGCAAATCAATTTCATTTGCTTCAAGACCATAATGTTCTTTAATATAATATTTATCAATTTTTTCGCGAATATGAAGCAAGCCATAATACTCTCCATTAATATATACAACTGTAGGTCTAAATTGCAATAAGTCAAGATCAAGTTCTTCCTTTGCGAAATACCGAGCAAGATAACCATCTCTAAAGTGCGTGAAATTATAATCTCCACTAGCGTTTCGAAGGACTAATCTTTTATACTTAGTAACATCTGTTTCTTTAAAAAAAGGATAATCTATTTCATCTGTCCCAAATTCTTCTTCTGCAATTAATCTTAAAGATTGCATAGGATTAGTTCTTGATGTTTTTCCACCATGAATTTTTGCACCTAGTTTATATTCTACTCTTAAGTTGTTCTCTTCAAAAAATGTAAAAATAATTGGCACTTCAATGTCTTTCCAAAAGTTGGCTCCATAGAAAGGATACTCTTCATCTGCGTCTGGGCCTTTTTTAAATATTCCTTTTTCTTGATCAAAAAAATGTTCAGGATCTGAAGAAATATGAACGACAGGAATATTATGATTTAAATTAAAAAAATAAATTACGTTCGTTTCAAGTCCTTTTGATCCATCCGAATTAATAAATGCAACTCTTAAATTCGTTGTTTCTTCTATTTCCAATTCTTCAAATACTGGCGATTCTATAGAAACTGGACTTCCATCATCAGTGTATCTAGCTAAATAATTATTTGGGTTCGAACCCAAAATAACATTAATTTTATTTCTATAAACTCCACTTTTATAATTTAAAGATGGAGCAGAAAATAGCTCAAAAGGTGTTGAATTATTATTGCTTTCTTTTGGTGAAGCTTTGTCAAATGTTTTCCAGGTATTTTCTCCATTATTAAATCTACCAAATGAATAGTCTATAGATAATGCTGGATAAGAAATGCTATCTATCACTTGACCAGTTGAATTACTTAAATAAACACTTTCTCCAGCTGAAGACAACTTAAAATTTGTGTGAATCTCATCATCAATTTCTTCTCTATCCGATGCCCAAATAATCACAAAAGAATCTGGTTCTATACTGATAGAAGGAATTAAAAATTTATCCCATTCCGAAAAATCATCAGAAAGATATATTTGCTCAAGAACAACCTTTGTATCGGATGGATTATATAATTCTATCCAGTCAGGAGTTTCATAATATGAATCGGTAATAACGGATTTATTAGATGGGCATATTTCATTAATAAGCACTTGCCCATTTAATAGACAATTAAATGAGTAGAAAATAAATAATAATATGGTGTAACGTGACTTAATGTTTTTTTGTCAAAGTTATTCATAAATACCTTTAACATCACAAATTCAATAGGTTATATCAAGATTTGTCGTATAAAAAATGCCTTGTCAACGTGGGTTAACAAGGCATTATTAGGTATTTTATCTTTTTTTTAAAAATTTAATCCTATTCCTATTACATGGAATGTAGCTTTTGAATCAGTAATACTGGAAAAGTTATTCGTTATAGATTGTTCATATCGATAGTCTATCGTGAATCTGTACAAATCGTAACCAACGTTAAAGAAAACACTTGCATAGGTTTCATTGATCTGTCTAAAGTTATAAACTGGATTTTCGTCTATAACTAATATATAATTACCTATTACTCCAGCTTTACCAAAAATCTGGTGATTAGGCGCAGCTTTAAATTTTAGTCCTAAAGCAACTGGTACTTTTAACGTGTGTAGTTTTGGCCCTTCTGAAAATGGATTTCTTTTATCAGTAGATAATACATTTGTATTTTGATAAATTATGGAAGGAGAAAAATACCATGCTCTGGCACCTAATCTACCTGTGATTCCTACTTCATATCCAGAATAATATCCTTGAGTATCAATAAATGATTGATCAGCCGAAACAGCACCAAACATTACTCTTGCACCACTTTGGGCGAAAGCCCCTGTTACTGTAAAAAGACAAATTAATAGGAAAGAAAATTTAAGAAGATTTTTCATTTTATTATAATTTAAATTTTAAATATATCTATTAGACTCTCTAAGTCTCTTTTATGACACATAAAATCAAAAGCACCCTTCTTAATAACTTAAATATTTAAATCAATATTTGTTATATTGCCGCTTAAATTTATTGAAATGGACATAAAATTTTGCGGGGCGGCGCAGTTTGTTACTGGCAGTAGTCATCTGATAACAACGGACTCTGGATATAGAATATTACTTGATTGTGGTTTATTTCAAGGTAAGGGTAAACATATATGGGAATGGAATAACGAATGGCTATTTGATCCTGCGAGTATAGATTGTGTTGTGTTGTCTCATGCACACATTGATCATTCAGGTAGACTACCAAAACTTGTAAGAGATGGGTTTAGAGGTAAAGTTGTATGTACACATGCAACTCGTAGTCTTTGTACAATAATGCTTATGGATAGTGCCAAGATTCAAGAAAGGGATGTGGAATGGCATAATAAAAAACTGTTGAAAAAAAGAAGGCCAGATCGACGCAAGATTAGAAAGCCTCTATATGAAATGGAAGACGTTACAGACACTATGGCTCTTTTTACTACGACAGGTTACAATCAACTAATTTATGTAAGTGATCAATTACAAGTAGAATTCAAAGATGCTGGACATATTTTGGGTAGCGCAAGCGTAAACCTTAAAATAAAAGAAAATGATGAATGGAGATCTATTGGCTTTACTGGTGATATAGGACGTCCCGATCGTCCCATACTAAGAGACCCACAATTAATGGATGAAGTAGAGTATTTAATCTGTGAATCTACATATGGTGATAAATTACATGAAGGCAAACCTGAACAGAGTGCCGCTTTTTTAGATTTAATAAAAGAAGCTTGTGTAGAGAAAAAAGGTAAATTAATTATTCCTGCATTTAGTGTCGGTAGAACGCAAGAGATAGTTTACATGCTTGATCAAATGGAAACTGCAGGTGTTTTACCACATATTAAAGTTTATGTTGATAGTCCTTTAGCAGTAAATGCAACACAGGTATTTGGCTCACATCCAGAATGCTACGATAAGAATTTACATGAGTACATGCTTTTAGATGATAATCCTTTCGGATGGAATGATTTACATTATATCAAGGACGTTGCAACTTCTAAATGGCTTAATGAAAGTAAAGATCCATGTATTATAATTTCAAGTAGTGGAATGATGAATGCAGGAAGGGTAAAGCATCATTTATTCAATAATATTGAAAATGAAAATAGCACTTTTCTTATCGTGGGCTATTGTTCTCCTGACACTCCAGGTGGGATGCTAAGAAATGGGATAGAATCCATAAAATTATTTGGCGAACACAAAGAAGTGCGAGCAGAAGTTAAAATAATGGATTCCTTTTCAGCACATGCAGATCAACAAGAAATTGTTGACTTTATTGAAAATCAAAAACCAACATTAAAACAACTATTTCTTGTTCATGGAGAATTAAAAACTCAAGAAGTTTTTAAAACTTTTTTACATGAAAAAGGATTTGAGAACGTAACAATACCAGAAAAAGGGCAAACTATAACAATTTAACTTTAATACTTTAACTACTAATGAATTTACCGCTATTAAAAATAATATGCGAAAAACCTGGAGCACCAGGTTTTGAAGGGCGTATAAGAGATTTTATTATTGACGAGATTAAAAGCTTAGTTGATGATTATTATATTGACAATATGGGCAATCTCATTTGCTTAAAAAAAGGCAAAACAAGCAAAAAATTAGCTATTGCTGCACATATGGACGAAATCTCATTTATTGTCACTCATATTGATGACGAAGGATTCGTTCGTTTCCATGTTTTAGGTGGGTTTGACCCAAAAACCCTTACAGCGCAACGTGTTATTATTCATGGCAAAAAGGATATAATAGGTGTTATGGGTTGTAAACCAATTCACCTTTTAAGTGCAGCTGAACGCAAAAAGCCACTAGAAATACGTGATTATTTTATAGATACAGGAATGTCAAAAGAAGACGTTTCAAAAGTATTATCGGTAGGGGATTCTATCACGAGAGAAAGAGAACTTATTGAAATGGGAGAATGTGTAAATAGCAAATCCATTGATAATAGAGTATCTGTTTTTATTTTAATAGAAATGCTAAGAAAGTTGCAAAACAAAAAGCCAGCTTATGATACTTATGCTGTATTTACAGTGCAAGAAGAAATTGGTCTTAGAGGGGCTACTGCCGCGGCAAGTGGCATTGATCCTGATTATTCTATAAACTTAGATACAACTGTAGCCAATGATCTTCCTGGCTTTCAAGTTCATGAAGCTGTCACCAAGTTAGGTGCCGGAACAGCTATAAAAGTTCTTGATGGTAGAACGGTATGTGATACAAGAATGGTGAAATTCATGAAACAAGTCGCTTCAAAACATGAAATTCCTTTCCAACTAGAAATTCTGCCAGCTGGAGGAACGGATACCGCTTCTTTTCAACAACATGCAAAAGGTGGTTCTGTTGCTGGAGCAATATCAATTCCAACAAGATACCTACATCAAGTAATTGAGATGGCAAACAAAAAGGATATAAAGCGTTCTATTTCTTTGTTAGAAAAATGTGTTTTAGAAATAGATGACTTCGATTTTTCATGGTAAAAATGACCTTTTAGTCAATTTTAACCTCATTATTTTTAATATTCCATCATAAAGTTTATAAAAATTACATATTTTTCAGATTGGTAACTAATTGAAAAATTAAAACAATATGAAAAAGTACTATTACTCAGATGGAATTGAAAAGTTCGGCCCCTTTACTATAGAAGAGCTTCAAGGATATGACATTAAATCTGACACTATGATGTGGGCAGAGGGAATGGAAGACTGGAAACCTGCAGGACAAATGCCTCAAATTGCTATGCTTTTTGATTTAAGTTCTCCTCCTCCAGCAATGGCCTCAGCTCCTAGCACCAGAGATTTACTTGATGATGATATGGAAGACGATAGACCAATGCCAAAAAACTATTTGGTAGAATCTATTCTAGTAACCTTCTTTTGTTGTTTACCTCTTGGTATTGTTGGTATAATAAATGCAGCAAAAGTGGAGACTGCATACAGAACAGAAGGATATAGGGCAGCAAAAAAAGCGTCTGATGAAGCTTTGAAATGGACTAAAATCGGCTTTTGGGTAGGTTTAGTTTTTCTTGTTCTTTACCTTATTGTTGTAATAGGTGCTGCTGTAGTAGGAGGTATTTAAGAATTATAAACAAGTACATTTTTTGATGGAATTTTTCTATACAGACGGTTATCATACACATGGACCATTCAGTCTGGATGAATTGCTATCTAAAAAAATAGATTCTGAGACTTGGATAAATATTCGAGGAACGAAGGATTGGATCAAAGCGAAAGAAGTAGAGGCGTTAAAAGGAAAAATAACGCCTCCTATTCGCAAAAGAAAAAAACGTTTTACTAAAAGTGGTCAGAAAAAAGTAGCTTTAGATCATAATAAAGTAAAAGAACAACTCGAAGCGCAGTACGCAAAGAAAAAGGAAAAAGTACAAATTAAAATAATTGATTTAGACTCTAGAGAAAAAATTAAATCTCATTCCTTTTCGTCGATCGTTGCTTTATTTGGTATAACAATCTTAGGTATAATTGCACTTGTTAAGTCTTCACAAATTAATTCATTATTAAGTCTATCAAGCGATACAGAAGCAAGAAAAAAATCAAAAGTGACTCGCCAACTAGCTTACAGTGGAATATTTTTTGCTGCAGGAATTTTCTTTTGGTTCACTTTTGCAGGTGGATTTGTTTCTTCTTTCCAATCGATAGTTTATGAAAGCTATGATTTACCTAGCTTGAATTATTATTAGTGCACAGACACATTAGATGAAGATTCTTAAAATAATTTTGATTTCGATAATTCTTATCCTTCTTTGTGTTGTTTATTTTTTTTACGACCCTTCTCAATATTCCTTTTTCCCTAAATGTCCATTATTAAACTATACCGGGATTCAATGTCCAGGATGTGGTTCCCAACGAGCATTGCACGATCTATTCAATTTAAATTTTTCTGGAGCAATTCAACATAATTTTTTAATGGTCTTATCCATTCCATATATTATAGGTGGTTATTATTTCGAATTAAAAAAGAAATGGAATACTACAGAAGAAAAAATCAGGAATACTTTATATAGTACGAAAGCTATATGGACAGTATTTGTGGTAGTAATTGTTTTCTGGATTGGCAGGAATGCGTTTTAATAACAGATTGTATTCTAACTAATACTATAAAACTATTCATGTTCTAAAATAAGGTAAATTGTAAATTAAACAGTTCAGTATAAAGTCATTGAAACTTGACAAACTATAATTTTAAACTTAACTTTATTGATCTCCAGAATTGAAACAACTATTTTAAAATGGAAAAAGAACAATCCACCCTCAATCAAAGGGTCACTCAAAGTAATGCAGAAAACATGGGCCAAACATCAGGTGGTGTTGGGTTTCAAGCTCCTGCTTATTCAAGTGGGAACCAAGGAACAGGTGCTCAAGCTGTAACCGCAACTAATGGCAATGTTACTTTACCAGAAACTTTAGGACCTGCTCAATCAGGAGAAATCGCTGTAAAAGGAGAAGGTGATGCTCATGCATTTTCACCTAATGATGTACGTCAAGGTTCGATAGGAGATTGCTACTTTTTAGCTTCATTAATGGCTGTAGCACATACTAATCCAGGATTACTTCAGAAAGCGATTACTAAAAATGATGATGGAACTTATACCGTTAAACTATATAAAGTAGAACAAACCGGAATGCTATTTTGGAAAGGGAAAAAATTCATCCCTCAAGAAATTAAATTATACCCAACATTTCCTACAGAAGCTGACGGAACTGACACGGCCAACCCAGACGCAAATTCGGTTCCAGCTCATGCTTGGACAGCTTCAACAGATGAAAGCGAATTGTGGGTACGCTTAATTGAAAAAGCATATGCCCTTATAGTTGGAAGTTATTCAGAAATAGGGAACGGAGGTTTAGGTGCCGATGCATTAGAAGCATTAACTGGCGAAGGTTATTCTCATAAAGTTTTTGGAGGTCATAAAAAAACAAAAAAGAAGATCATTGAAATGGTGGGTGAAAATACTCCCGTTGTAGTCGATTCAATAAATATAGACGATGCTTCCGATGAAGCAACTACTTTTGCTGATGAAAATAGTATTGTTCAACCGCATGCTTATGCTGTAATAAGTGCAAATGAAACTGGAATAACTGTACGAAATCCTCATGGACAAAGAAATACTGCTGAAGGAATTACAGGGGCTAGAAATGTGCAACCAACATTGACTTGGGATGTATTCTTTGAATTGTTCTCGCAATATTCAGATAAAGATTAACAATATGACATACATATTAATTGTAGGAGCCTTACTTTTGGGGGGAATAGCATTATATGCATTCAATAAAAACACACCAGTTAGTCAAGAACAAACCGAACTAATTGAAAGTGTAAAAAAGGAAAATATAAAAATGGATCAGGATACGATTAAAGCAGATTACTCCTATGCAATAACAGGTCAAGGGAAAATTAATGATGTAATTTTTTCAATGGCTGGAGTAAGAAAGAAAGAGATTGATGGTGTAAAAGTTGACCATATAAAAATAGATGTTGATGAGTTCATTTATGCCAAAGAAGGAGATACTGTAACTCTAGGAGAAAACTTAACAATTCAAATAATTAAAATAACAAACCCTCCCCATCCACAAATAGGTAAAGTTTATTTCAATATTGTAAAATAAGGTATCAAGTCAAAGTATAATTTATCTTTGTAGAACAAATTCGTTCTATGACTTCTTCTATTGTTCTTGCCATATATAATGGCGAAAAATATCTTACATCCCAACTACACTCTTTGCTTAATCAATCCAGAAGCATTAATGAGTACATAATCATTGACGATGCTTCTACAGATGATTCTATTGACATTGTAAAAGAAGTTTTTAAGTCAACGAAGTATAAATTAATTTCAAATTCTAAAAATATTGGACCGGTAAAGTCTTTTGAAAAAGGGATTAAAAAAGCATCAGGTGATATTATATTTCTTTGTGATCAAGATGACATTTGGGAGGAGAATAAAATAGACTTATTTTATTCGCAGTTTAATAAAGGCATGGATTTTGTGTTTTCAGATGCAACTCTTATTGATGAAAATGGCAACGATTTAAATCAATCATTTTTAAATAAATTGAATGTCTCCATTAAAGATCAAATTAAATTAATCGAACACAGATCTGATGAAGTTCAATCTAAAAAAAATATTATTTCAGGAGCTTGTTGTGCATTTAGAAAATCTGCTCTTAAAAAGGAGTATTTTCCATTTATATACAATGAAAAAAACATGCTTCATGATAGATTCTTAGGAAATTTATTTGCAAGTAATGACCCAAGTAAGCTTGGATTTATTACGGAAAAATTAATTAAATATAGGATTCACAATAATCAATATATAGGGTTTAATAATTCATCAGAAGAAAGGATAACAAGTAAAAAAGAATATTTTAATCAAGAACAAAAGTTACTTGAACATTCATTAAATAGAGTTGAAAATAAATTTTTCAGAAGGAGTCATTATTTTTGGCATATGCGAGAAGAAGCTATGAATTTACCTTTCCTTAGGAAGTTCATTACATTAAACACATTATTCTTAGAAGGAGACTATAAAAGAAATTGCGATAGACCGATACGTGAAGCACTTTCTGACATATTTAAATAAAAAATGCATTAGCCCTGTCAAAGAATATCCTAACTTATTTTAAAATTCTTCTTTTAAGCAATTAAATCATCCGATTTTCAAAATCTAATTCTTTATAACCTTCCTAAAATATATGTTTTCAGAAGACTCAATAATTTTAATAAAATAAATTCCATTGTAGTAAGAATTCATGTCAATTATTACTTCTTGTTGCAAACTAAATGTTCCAATTAATTCTTGATTCAAATTATAAATCTCGACCTTTCCTTTATTAAAATCAGACTCAATATACAAATGATCTGTTACCGGATTTGGGTAAACATTTATTTGTTTGTCAGCAACAACGTTATTGCTTAAAACATCATTTTGGGTGAACACTCTATTTCTTCCATCCTCAAAATTAAAGTCAACACAAGCCTTCCACATTTTCTCAACAATGTCAACATAATTATCAGCAATAATGGAATGAACTATAGATGGAACTTCAAAATCCAAAGGTGGCATATCTTCATATATTGCAATATAGCTCATTAAACTGGCTAAGAAATAAAGGCTTGCCCTTCCATGTGGAGCATTATCTTCATACAATTCAGTAACTGGAATATCTTTCAAAGGTGTATTAACAAAAATATCAGCAAATACGGGACCTACAGGGACCATTTTAATATCAAGATCTGTTCGATTAGCATCCAAGTCATTATGATAATCAATCCACCACTCATGAAATTCATTGGCAGTATAATTATAATAGGTTTCTAGTTGATTAGCAGTTGGAGGAAAATCAGGAGCAATACCTCCCATATCGGGCCAATTTTCATAGATGATTACTTTCATACTATCTTCTTGACCCACAACATTGTCAATAACTTGGAGAGTTGCAGATAAAGGCGTTACTCCAGGGTTACCATAATATTCTTCCGTGTGCGCTTGATATTGAATGAAATTAGCTGCAGTAATCATTATTGTAGAGAAATCAGCATCGGAGAAAGGTTCATAATCGCTTTCCCATGCGGAATTAACAATATCGTATCCCCATTGCGAGAAAATGGGATCAAAAGCGTGCTGCGGCAAAAAGCCATACTTTCCAGAAACTGAAAAATCCTTATTTGCATGGTTCGCTAATAATTGCAACCAATGCGGAACAGTTGTTTCATCAGAAGGGGTAGGATTTATAGGGGGTCTATGATCCAGCAAACTATGCCCAAAAATATAGCAAGTTGATTGATCCGATTGTGCTTGTCCTAAAAAACTAAAGGAGCAAATTAAGAACAACATTAGAATGATTCGTTGTATCATAATGATTTGATTTATAAACTAGAAAGGCTGAACAAAGAGATTGCTGCTTAAGTAGCGTAATCCTTTATAAAATCTCCAATTTCTATACAGTTTTAGCTTCAATAAAACTACATTTGCTTTCAAAATTATCTAATGGCTGCATGCATTTATATGATCCCATGTCCTATTGCTGAAAATGCGACACATACGATACCAGCGTACGCCAAAGATACTATTTATGGCTTAACACATTTCATAGTTGAACGTTCAAAAACTGCGAGAAAATATCTTAAAGAAATTAAACATCCAGTTGTTCAGCAAGAACTTGATGTTATTGAGATGGACAAACATGATAAGGCTTACGCCCAAAAGGTATTAAAAGAATGGATAAGCGAAGGGAAAGAAATAGGGATTATATCTGAAGCAGGTTGTCCAGGAATAGCGGACCCTGGTGCAGGATTAGTAGCTATAGCACATCAAAAAAACATAAAAGTCATTCCTTTAATAGGACCTTCGTCTATTTTATTAGCTTTAATGGCAAGTGGAATGAATGGCCAAAAATTTACTTTTCATGGCTATTTACCTCAAAAGAATCAAGGACTAAAAAACACCTTAAAATCTATAGAAAAAAATATCAATAGAGATCATTCGGCTGAAATATTTATCGAAACCCCATATAGAAACAATAGCTTATTTAAAGAATTAACAGCGCAATTACACGGGCATTTCAAACTCTGTATTGCAGCCGATATTACAGGAGAAAAGGAATTTATAAAAACACTTTCTATAAAAGATTGGAAACAAAAAAAGTTTCCCTTTCAAGAAAAAGTTCCTGCCATATTTATTTTGGGTAATTAAGATATTTTGTAGAACTTGAAAAACTTAAATACGGTTAAAATAATAAAACATGAGTACAGCATTAGAAGCAGCAAAAAGTGAATTAAATAAAAATGGCTTTTTAGATATTGAAGTAGATCCTACACTAGATTTAGTTGAAGAAATTAATAAACTAAAGAAAGAAAAGAATGCCATTATATTGGCTCATTACTATCAAGAAAGTGAGATTCAAGATATAGCAGATTATATAGGTGACTCTCTTGGATTATCTCAAATGGCTGCTACAACAGAAGCAGATATTATCGTATTTGCTGGTGTTCATTTTATGGCAGAAACAGCTAAGATGTTGAGTCCAAATAAAAAATTTTTATTACCGAATTAAAAAGCTGTTGTAAT
>CAYOIL010000015.1:14760-29713 GCA_964403985.1 uncultured Saprospiraceae bacterium | reverse complement strand
CAAAGTCATCAGTGCAATTAATAGAAGAACTATTAATATCAGGTATCTCTGCTTCTGTGTCAGATGTAACAGTAAAAATTACATCTATTTCACATCCAGTTTGATCATTTATTTTCTTTAAATAATAAGTCCCTTCTTCTGATATATAATAACTTAAACCATTATCAATATTCATACTATCAAACCAAAGATGTGTAAATCCAGTTTCATCGTTAATTATAAGTATAGTGTCTGGATTGTTGCAATCTATAGTAAAATCATCAATTTGAGGTGCCGTGGGGAGCGTATAGTCTGCTATTACTTCTATAGAATCAACATTTGAGCATCCATTTTCTCCTATTATTTCAATAGTAATAAAACCAGGGCTATCAACAATAATGAGAGAATCTATAACTGTATAGTTATTATCACTTATTATATTACCAATGTTGAAATCTGAATTACTAGCCACTAAAATTCCTATGTTTTCTGTTGTACAATCAAGAGTATCTGAAACTGAAATCAGAAGGCTAGGTGAAATGAAATCTCCTTGAATCTCAACGGTATCAATACTCACACAACCTTGAGGAGAAATTGCTTCATAAATGTAATTCCCAGGTTCAGTAATCAATAATTCACTTTCTTCCGAAGTAAATCCATTTGGGCCAACCCAAGAAATCGAAGTATTATCAATATTACTTTCTGTAGATATAAATCCCTGAGGATTATTGCAATTTATATTTTCTGATTCTATTTGCAGAATTGGGAAATCTTGATTCCCACTTAGCTCGATAGTGTCAGTGCTTATGCAACCTAATGAATTAGTAGCTGTTACTATATGTTCTCCTTGTAATGTACTGTTTATCGAATCTCCGAAAAGTATTGATCCATCTGGCAATTCCCATTCTACCGAATAAACTGAATCAGTAACAATTGATATAGATCCTTCTCCAGATGCACAATCTATTTCTTGTGAAGCAGTTGTGAATATTGGAATTTCAAAATTGTCAAATACGGAAACGGTATCTCTTGTAATACAGCCATTGGGGTCGGTGATTTCAACAGTATACATTCCTGCTGTGTCGACTAAAATAGCTTCTCCCGAACCAATTAATGTGTCGTTAAACCAATTGATTTCAGAGAAAGATGAATTTATAGAAACATTAAGTGATACTTCATCAGTACTACACGTTATTATGGGGCTTTCGCCCAAAATGTAATCTAATTGAGAAATTTGACTAAAAACAACTGCAGTGTCTGTGGTTGTGCAACCATTGTCTAGCATTATTTCAAGAATATAGTTTCCTACATCAGTTACTACAAGTGTATCAGATGTACCTAAACTATTTCCATCTTGATGAAACCATTCTATGCTTGTGTTTTCTATTGAAGAATAAGAAATAAATGTGCTATCACCGATACAACTTAAAATATCTTCGACTTCCAAATCATAGTCTATATTAGGATCTATAGCTGTAATAGAAAAGTCAATTTCGGAACTACAGCTAAACTGATTAGTGATAGTTAAGGTGTAGTTGCCTGCCTCTGAATAGTTCGCTGAAGGCATACTACTTGAGTTGTTTTCCCATTCAAAAATCAAGTTCTGATTGCTATTTGTAGATAAAACCGTTACAGTATTTTCATCACAATCAATTTGAAAGTCTCCTATTACAGAGGTGGATGGCAAATCTGTAGATCCATTAACGGTTGTACTTAAAGTTCTTGAACATCCAGCTTCGTCTGTAATTGTGACAGTATATAAACCAGAAGTTGTTGCTGTGGCTCCAGCCTGCGAAGTAGATCCTGCAATTGTTCCGCCAAATTGTGTTCCCCATTCATACATGTAATTATTAATGGGAGGTTGTACTGAAAGATTGGCAAAAGGATCGTCACAATTTATTGCAAAACTTGTTTCGAGTGAACCTAAAACATTTGAAATTATTACATCAACAGTTTCTTCTTGTTCGCAAACTTCAAGAAAACCTATGTCATCGATTGCAAAGTCATTACCACTAGGAGCTAAATTTTGGTTTTCAATACAAATGGTTGCTGAAGTTTCATCACCAGAATTCCAAGCAGCTGTAAAATTTCCCCAATCGCAAGTTGAAGTGCTCACATTGAAATTGTCACCTATCGTTCCACCATTGATTGTGAATTGAAGTATGGCAGGCGAACCAGAAGTAACAGAAGTTGCCCATGCAGAAAATAGATAGTTAGTATTTGGATTTACAGTGATATTTTGACACCAAACATCTATAAACGTACTTGATCCGTTTGCAATTAGCATATTTCCATTTCCAGAAGTATGATCATCACAGCTAGCAAAGTTAGGATGGGTGTTATTTGGGTTATCATTAATAGAGTACATTCCTTCACACCATAAAGGACCTTGGGGAAAAGGGCAGAAAATGTCTCCTAATAAATATCCACTTGAAAAACCTGTATCTCCTGCTTCAAAATCTCCGTTTACAACCAAATTAATGTCAGTAGCAACAAAAGCACTAAAAGTAAATGTTGAGTTTTCATCTACAAATGGGTTAATATTAAGATTGTTACTTGAGAAATTATTCGGACCCGTCCATAACACTTCATCTGGACTAGGAGAAACTAAAGCACTTAAATCTACATTGGTTGGTCCGCATATTGTAATATCTTCCGGTAGAGTTATATCAAGAGAACATTGGGAAAACGTATAGTTTGAAATACCCAGAAATATCGAGATGATTAATAAGACCTGCTTTAGGATAGGAGATATCATGCTTAAATATATCAAATACCTATAAATAAGATATAAAATATAGGTTAAACTTATAAATGGAGGACAAATGTTTTATTGTTCAACCAGATTAAAATTTCACAATCCACCTAATTTTTACTGGTCTTTATTAATTATTAAATAAAATATAGATAAGCCTTGACTATGCAATAATATATTAATAACTTGGGTCTAAGTTTTTCACCCCTTTATAGCTAACATTTCCCATATGGCGGAATCGGACAAAAAAGATGTTGTTAATCAATCCAAAAATACTTCTGCATCAGCAGAAAGTGTTTCTACAAATAACAGTGCAGCGATTCCTGCTCCAACATATCAATTGAAAAAGGAAGAAGAGCCAAATCAAGAAGATAAAGGTACATCTGAAAAGAAATCAGGATTAAGTTCAAATAGCGGTGGTAGCGGAGATGGAGATACTCCACCATTGGATCAAGAAAAGTGGAAGGCATTATTTCCAGGAGTTAAATTTAATTTTAATAGTAACAAGCCTAGCCAACTAGGTGCAAAAGCCTATGCTCAAGGAAATGAAATCCATTTTGCACCAGGCCAAAATGATACGCATACAGTAGCACACGAAGCAGCTCACGTAGTACAGCAGAAAAATGGTAAAGTAAACCCAACAGGTTCAGTTAACGGGATGAATGTTAACACTGATCCTACTTTAGAAGCAGAAGCAGATGCAGTTGCTGAAAAAGTTACTAGTGGTGGAGTTGAAGCGGCTAATTCGGAGCTCGGTTCATTAAAATCAATGCCTTATTCAAATTCAAAAGATAGTTCAGCACAAATGTTGGGTTGGAGAGATTTCACTCCAGACTTTATTGAAGACGGGATTGATTATGTAGGAGATAAAGTTGAAGATCTTACAGAAGCTGGTATGGAAGCAGCCTTAAGATTAATAGATGATGCAGAATCACTATTATCTTATCTAGCAAATTTAAGTGCTGGAATGGCACAAGCAGCAGTTGCTTTTGTTGCAAAAAACATGAAGTCCTTATTTATCAAATTGATAAATGCAGCCCCAGGACATGAGCTAATTTATTATGGTATAAAAGCCATAATGGATATTTATTCAATTGAAGAAGTTGTTTCCTTTTTACAGAATTTCGGTGAAGATGCAGCAAAAGCTGTTTTGCGATTAATAAAAAATATAAGAATATTAACCCTTAAGGATATTGTTCTTTTCTTACCGAGATATGCACTATCAGGCTTTATTTTAGCTCTTCTTACAGGAGAAATGATTCTTGAATTATTGTTAGAATTAGCTGTTGATAAACTTACTTCTCTTATTCGTATGGCTAAAACATATGCGATAGGAATAAAGAAATTATTGGGAGTAATTGCTTCGAATATTGATACAATCTATGATAAAGTAAAGGCTGCATTTGTAGCTTTAGGTGTTGAGTTTGTAGATGCATTAATCCGATCTTATTCTATAATGCTTGAGATCGTTAAGAAAATTGTAGAAAAGATATGGCCAATAGGTGCGGGTGTTCAACTTGATGCAGGTATAGGTGCTACATTTGGTATTCCATTATATGTAGGCGTAAATTATGTTTGCTATATTGTACATCAAAGCCCAGGTGTCTTTAAATTATTTAGAAGAGGAATTGTAAAAGGTGGCGTTGATACTGGTGTTGGGGTAGGGGCTTCTATTGGAAGCGGTAAACCAGGAGCTGGTGGAGGAGATACAGATAGTAGCTTAATGTTAGGTGCTGAAGCTGGAGCTAACGCTCAAGCTGGGTTGAAGGTTGAAGTCATGCAGGAATTTGAATTCCCTATTTATCAAGACATGGCATTCATTAGTTTTCTTGCAACTGCAACTGGAAAAGATACTGGAGCAGGATTTACTTTAGCGTCTAAATTATTAGCTCCTACAGGTGCGAATTTAGACCCAATGGTTTATAATACAAAGACTCAGTTCAAATTTGGAGTTTATGGAGAAGCTAGTGCTGAAGCAAATGCTGGAGTAAGAGTGGGTAATGATCATACAGGTGGAGAAGCCCAGACTTGGGAAGGAAACGAAGCAAAACCTGATAGTTTAGGTGGGGTTTCTGGCGGACCATGGTATGCTCCTTCAATGTTGCTAAGGAAATTACGAGTGAGTATAGGTGCTAACATAAGCGCTGAAGCAAATATGGGTATCGAAATGCGCCAAGGTAATTTTGGGGAAGATGAAAACGGAATGAGAATTCCGCAAGAAGTAGAATTGGATGTATTTGGTGAAGGAACATTTGCTGCAAATTTAGCAGCCTCGTTACCAGTTCCAGTGCCAATTCCGAATCTTGGAGTAGATACAACATTAGGACTAAAAGCTACATATAAGTTTAAAAGAAATGGGTCTGATGACGATATAGCAGTTGAATATAAACGATACAGTGTTTATGTCAATGGAGGCGATATGGATGTCGTAGATGGAAATGCGACTGAAAATGAAATCTCCATTGAAGGAGATGCAGATTTAGGATTTCAAGATTTCTTACAAGAAGCTGAATTAAGTTTCAAAAGAAAACAAAGGTTATCCTTGCAAAGTTCTTTCGGAAGATCCTTCCAAAGTAGAGCAAATAGACAAGAGTTTACAAGGGTATTGAATGGTGATGGTCATAACTTTGGTGCTAACGTTGCTGGTTATTTAACATATGAATTCATGTTAAGTAGTGGAAATGCAAAAAGAATCTTAGGATTAATGGCTGCTTTTTATGAAGACCGAGTTGCAGATGGAGAATGGCAATTTCTAATAGATGATTTAATTACTCTTTTCTCAACCGGTCAGATGGCTCCTTATTTAGAGCAATTTATTGACGATATCTTAGCTTGCCTGAATGTTACTATGTTACAAGCAAGATGGAGTGCTTCTTTAGGTGTTGCAGCAGATGCAAGTGCCGGAGCTGGTGCAAAAGTTAGGCTACATGGTAATTTAAGTGCTGGTGTATTTAGAAATTACGATTTAATTGCTGAAGGTCAAACATTAACCGTTCAAGAAATAAGAGAATTATTATTGAGTGGAGCAAGTGCAGTAGGTCTAGGAGGAGAAGAACAACAAATGGTTCCACAAGGCGGAGGAAGTGACACTGAAGTAGAAGTTACACCAGAAGCAGATTCAACAGCAGCCCAAGAAACAGCAACTCCTTTAGCTTTAACAGGAAGTTCAGAAAGCCCGGCTTTAGCTAATCGAGGATTAACAGAAAGTACTTCAGAACTTACTCCTGAACAACAAGAAGAACAAGCAGCTTATACTGATGCAGAGAAAGTTGAATTGGATTCTGTGAAATATGAATTAATAGGTCATGGGATGGCATATCAAACCAACCTTGAAGGTCAGCATATAGAGGCTTTAAAGGGTATGGGCTTGACTGGTTGGGTTGATACTGTAAATACAAACGCTACTACAGGTTTATTTGCTGGATTAATTATGCCTTTGGAAGAACAAGACATGAATCTGGGTGCTGAGTTGACAGATGCAGATAGAGAATACCTTTCTCAAAGAAGACCAGTTATTGCTTTTAGAGGAAGTGAAATGGGAGATGTTGGGAATGATGAAGGAGGACAATTTGTTTTAGATTGGCTTCAAAATGATATGGATGGTTACGCAGTTGGACACACAGCTTTTAACTTGAATTACGAAGCAATAGAAGCGATGCTTGTATATGCAGTAAGCACTAGTGGTAAACGTGTAGTTGTAACAGGGCATTCTTTGGGCGGAAGCCTTGCAAAACAATGTGCTTTACATTTTCCTCAGTATGTAGAACAAGTTTATACTTATCAAGCTCCTGGTATTGAAGGAACAGGAAAAGATATTCTAGGTCGAGAATTGACAGAAGAGCAGGAAGCAGAATTACGAGCTATGCTTTTCAATGAAGATAATTCCCAGCATACAATGGGCGATATTGATTTTGTTTCTCATACTTCAGCAGGTGATATCGTTCACAATGCTGGTGGAGGAAGAGCACCTGGCTCTCAAAGAAGACATCATCAACCTGCTGGAATATTAAATGGATGGACTCCAGTAGCACATACTTTATACTTAACTTCTTCAGAAGAGTTTTCTGAGCAACATGAAACTCTTAATAGAATTATGGGGAATCAAGTAGGAGAAGATGCAACAGGTGAAGATCATGCAAATACTCTTTTTGATAATTCTACCATCGCAGAAACAGATGTTGATCCAACTAGAATTAAAGGAGACAGTGAAGAAACGGATTCTACAAGATATGAAACTATGGAGGCTCTTAGAAGAGCACTAATAGGGAATGCTTTCAACCCTCAAGCTAAATTACTTGTTGAAAACCCAGGAATGATTTCAGGAATTCCTGTAGAGTCGAAAATAATAATGTTAAATAATCTCCTGAGAGATGCTGGTTTTAATCCATTCAAGAATGGAGCAGATTTAAGAAATGGAAATAGAGCTGTTGTAAATTTATTTGTTCATTCTTCACCAACTGAGCAGTTGCAAATGGTTAATGCTAGCGGCGGATTTACAGCACTTTATAATAGAATTGATGGAACTTTGAACAATATGTTTTCTAGTAGAACTAGTGATTTACGACAAGCTTTCATGAATGGTGTCTTACCAATATTGTCAGAAGGAAGTGTTGTAAGTACGATTTTATATGCTATGGACTCTGGTGTTCTAGGTATGGGAGATAATTCAGAAGAAAAATTAATTGCGGATCTATTACTAGCACAAAGTGCAGCTAAGGGTCGAAGTATTTTGGAAACTTTAGGAGGAGGAGACTATGATGCAGGGCTAAAGAAAATTTTACGAAAACTCCAAGGAGAACAAGATTCAGCAGTAAGAGAAAGATATCCACTAGATAATAAGAGAGGATGGTTCAGATAACAAGACTTGTTTGCTTATTGAGTATTTTCTTATCTTTAAATTTTTCATGTAAATCATCTAGTGTGGAATCAAATAAGACGGTTGAGAACTTTTTTAAGCAATATTTAGAAAATAGATACTCATCGGAATTCGAATTAATTGACTTAAGAAAAGCAAATGCTCCTGGACAAGAAGTTGATAATTACGAAGCAAAATTCAGATCTTTATCAGTTGATCGAAGAGACTTTTATGTTTCTGCAACTGGAAATGAAAATTTAAAAGTTACAAGAGATCAATATCCTATAATTCTACTCGAACAAGCATTTCTTGAACTTTTAGATATTAAAGGATACAAAGACTTTCCTGTAGTATTCGAGATCGTTGAAAAAGTGGTGACTGAAGAAGCTCTTGATGTAATTCATTCTGTAGAAGATGCTAAAACAAATATCTCATCCTTTAATGATGCATCTTGGAATTTTTACATTTATACGGTTGTAGAAGATTATAAAGAGAAGAAATTTGAGGTTGAAGATATGATTGTAAACCTATTAAGACAGGCTGATAAGGTACTTCCAGCTAGAATCTCAGCTAACGTCTATATTTATGATGATGCCTCATTAACTGAAGATGATATTACTCCAGACATGAATGTCGGTGTTATTAAAAGAACACCTCATCCCACTAAGCTTGTTGAACAATGGATAATGGGTTGGAATACGGATATGCTGAATAGATACGATAATGGATTCCAATCTGTTGTAAAAAAGAGAAGAGCAATTCCAAAATAGTTCATGCAAAAATTTCTTTATTTTCTTGTTTTAATTTTCTGTTTTGGATGTTCCAATGCCAAGAAAGAATATAATCAAAAAGAAGAAGTATTAAGTCAAGAGGACTTAGGTCCAAAATCTACTATTATTATGAGTGACTACAAGTTTATCACATCAGTAAGAAAAAATAATCAATGGTATTTTATCAATGAGAATAATGAAGTTCTATTTGATAAGGTATTTACGTTTGCAAGCTACTTTTCTGATGGTCTATCCTGTGTTTCTATGGATGGAATAAGAGTAGATGGAGAGGATAAAGTTTTTGGGGCATATAATACTGCTATGGATAAGGATGGGAATTTTATTGAAGCGATTAAAAGTGATCTACCTTTTGTTTTTAAAGAAGGGAGATCTATAATCAGCTATGGTCCTGACAAAATGTTAATTGATAAAGAGGGTAGAGTTATAAAGATTGATGTACTAAAAGCATATGGAGAATTTAACGAAGGTAAGATTCCAGTATTTAAAAATGGTAAAATTGAATATTGGAACAAAGAAGGAGAGATCGTATTAGGTCCAGCAGAATATACTACTCAAGGGTTTTCCGAAGATAGAGCCTTGGTACTTTTGAATGGTAAATATGGCTTTATAGATGAAAAGGGAAATCAAGTTGTAGACTATATATATGGTGGGGGAAGTAATTTTAGTGAAGGTTTTGCTTGGGTAAAAGAAAAAGATGTGTTTTATTTTATAAATAAATCGGGGGAAAAGAAAATAGGTCCATTTCAAAAGGTAAGAAGTTTTAAAGAAGGCAAAGCTGCTGTATTTAGCGATGGAGCATGGACGTATGTAGATACTTTAGGGAAAGATGTATTTGACAAATCATTTTCTGAAGTGGATGATTTTTCGGAAGGCTATGCAATCGTTAAGTTAAACAATGGAAAGTTAGCTATGTTAAGCGAGGCTGGTGAAGAAGAGCTATTAGATGCAAGAGTTGCTTTTCAGTTCAGAAATGGAATCGCTATTGCAGAAAAAGATGCTAAAATGGGATATATTACAAATGAAGGAAAATGGATGATTGAACCTCAATATGAAAATATTCATGACTTTTTTAAGAGGTAATAAAACCGTTGTCTTCAATTGTCTTTTTGTACCATTTTGCAGATTTTTTAGGTGTTCGTTTTAAGGTCTTAAAATCAACGAACCATAGGCCAAATCGTTTAGAATATCCACTTGCCCATTCAAAATTATCCATTAGAGACCACGCAAAATAGCCTTTTAAATTCACCCCTTTTTCTATTGCAGATTCACAGGAAGTAAGATAGTCCTTATAAAAATTCAACCTTGAATCATCTTCTATATATCCATCTTCTATTTTGTCATCAAATGCACACCCGTTTTCAGTAATTATTATCTCTGGATTATCGTATCGGTCTTTTATCCATAAAAGTAATTTTTCACATCCCCAAGGAACAATGGCCCAATTCATGCTGGTTAGTTCCCATTCCTTACTTAAACTCAATGTCACATCTTGATCTTCACTCAATCCACCATTCCCGTATACATTCCCCTTTTTATTTTCTCCATTATCATGTGATGCATACATCGTCGTATAATGATTCAATCCAAAAAAATCACTACTACCTTGTAACATAGTTTTCTCTTTCGCACTGAATTTTGGCAACCTTTCACCCAGTCGACTCCTCATGCTTTTCGGATAATCTCCCTTGTAAATGGGATCCGCAAACCATGCTAAAAAAAACTCCAATGCTCTTTCCGCTGCCGACTTATCTAATTCTGAATCAGTAAGCGGCTCCCTCCAATCACAGTTATTTGTTATTCCAATTCGCCCTTTTTGAACACTTTGGAACTCATTCCTATAAATATCAACAGCCTTTCCATGTGCTAAAAGTAAATTATGCCCTGCTAAATAAGGTTCTGAATTTGATACACGTCCTGGTGCAAATACTCCTTGACCATATCCTAACATTGCAATTACCCATGATTCATTAATCGTTATCCAGTTTTTTACTCGATCACCAAAATTCTCAAAACATATTCTTGCATAACTTGCAAAATGATCAGAGATCGAATCTCCTAACCATCCATCTTCTTCAAATTGTAATGCTAAAGGTAAATCCCAATGATATAAGGTAACCCAAGGTTCAATCCCATTTTCAAGTAAGCAATTTATTAACTTATTATAAAATACGATACCCTTAGCATTTACATCTCCCTTTCCTTTTGCTTGAATTCTAGGCCATGATATACTGAATCTGTATGCTTTCAAACCCATATCTTTCATGAGTTTGACATCCTCTTCAAACTTATTATAATGATCACAAGCTATTTCCCCATTTTCATTTTTAGCAACTTTACCTGGTATTGTACAGAAACTGTCCCATATTGATGGACCTTTTCCATCTGAATTCCAAGCACCCTCTATTTGATAAGAAGATGTGGCAGAACCCCATATGAAATCTTTCGGAAATGTGATCATAGCTTTTAGCGCGAATATAAAAAGATGTTTAGATTATAAATCATTTGACTCTTCGATTCATAATTCAATCCCTATTATTTTCTAACCAATACTATTTGTTGAGTACTTTTTTCAATGATTTGTTCATAAATCTGATTTAACTCCAAGTAGTTTTTTTCTGAAATAATATCTGATTTTCTATCTACAAAAGATCCTATGTTTAAGGTGTTTCCTACTGATGAAACATTAAATCGATAGATAAATGAGTTATCTGGTAAGGAAATTGAAATAGATTCTGGCAAGCTCACGATTTCGAAGCTTGATGGAATTGTAAGATTAACAATTGTTTTAGTAGAAAGCTGTGAGTCGAAAATTAAATCATGAAACCTTTCTTCATCACTAAAAAGCATTTTTGAAGTCTCCGAATTTAATAAAGCTGGTATGAATAAAGTATCTTTCCCCTTTTTAATTATAGACGTAAAATCGGCATCCATTTGAACGATTAAAGGCTTATTCTGATTCTCAAAATTTTCAATAAGCTCATTCGAATAGATAATAGAAGGATTCTTGCTTTTTATCATAGAAACGTAGCTATCCTTTGTTTTAAAAGCTAAACGTTCTTTATAATTTGCATAATGATAAAATTTGTAAGATGCTGAACCTGAAACGGTGCCTTCATCTGAAAGTGAGGAAGAAATGTATCGTGTTACACTGTTTTTATTCGGGCTAAGAATTCTAATTTGTTCTCCCTTTTCATCATCTATAACGATTCCATGTAAATTTAAAGCTCTTTCTGGTAAGCAACCTATTGGTAGATTAGTTTCTGTAGCATCAAGAAATATGTATCCATCAGCTGTTTTTATTCCAGCGATAACATAATCCAATTCTTCTAATTTTGGGAAACTAGTATTTATAAAACCACGATTTCTTGTTTTTAAAACGATTGGCAAAACATCAATGTCTGCTTTTTTAAGAAGATTAATTAGTAAAAGATTTATATCTCCAGAATTTCCTTCTTTTTTATTTAATAATTTTCTAATACTATTTCCATATATGCTAGTTTCTCCATTCCATTCAAAATTGGAAGAAACGTATTCATAAAGCATTTCAATTTTTTCTTTTTCTGGTACTTCTTTAATTTCATTTAAAATGGAGTCAAGGTTTCTGTTTCTCGAAGAGATATAACCATCAAAATGCTCTTTTTCATTAAGTTGAATAGCTATATCGTTCCAACTTTTGGACAACGTTTTCAAGAATTCTCCAGGAAAAATGGTTGATTCCAACTCTAATCCTATTGAAGATCTAAAATTGTCGATATTATGTATGAAAGGTATATCTTTTAAAGGTGGAATATCGGAAGCTTCGAATGACCATATATAGGATTTAAATTCGATATTACTTAAACTTCCATTTCTCTTAAAAACGCCTTTACCTTCTCTGATTGTTTTATCAAATTCATAAGGCCCTTTAATTACAGGTAGATATGTTAAATATTGCGGATAACTTATTTGATAGTCAACATTGTTTACAGGAATTTCATTTTGAAAATAAAATGGATCTATCGATTGGTAAAATGGAGATTTCAAAGTATACCTTATTTCAACAACTGATCCTTCTTTTACTTTTGGCATTTTTACTTTATAAAGATAGGTTTCTTCGTTAAGCTGCCTTTCGAAGATATCATCTTTAGATAACTTTGTTTTTTCTATTTCATTATTTTTTAAATTGAAGGTATAGGCTTCAATTTTTGTTACTTCTTCTCTTATTAAATTAGTCTCCCTTTTCAAATAGAATTGAAAATTCTTATGCTTTAGTCCCTCTTTGGAATATATTTTGATTCTTTCCGTAATAGTGGTTACAGTGCGGAAATTTCCAGCATTATCAAGTTCAAAATTAATTTTGCATCTCTTTTTGTCATAAGCAGCTGATGCAGATGGAAAATTAGGGTGGGAAGATTGTTTTAGCAACTCTTTACTGACTTTCTTGAATTTATATTTATCAGTATTTTGTGCTGAAATTATAGATGTTGAAAGAAAAATAAAGAATAATAAATGGAATAATCTCATTGTAAGTAAGTTTTAAGGTTACAGCTAAAACGGACAAAAATTAGATTAGTGTTCTTTTTAATTAATTTTTAACTAAAACAATCTGTTCATTACTCTTTTTCAAAATCTCTTCATAAATCTCTCTCAAACTAGCATATTGATCATAAGTAACATAATCTGTTTTTCTATCAATAAATGAAGATATATTTAATGTGTTGTTCATTTGAGTAATATTAAATCTATAAATAACAGATTTGTCTGGTAAAGCAATTGAAATTGGCTCAGGGGCATTTTCTATTGTATATCCTTCAGGTAATACTAAGTTAACTATTAGTTTAGATGAATGTAAAGCATCAAAATTTAAATTAAAGTTTCTTTCACCTTGTCTAAATGGATTTTCATCAATTCCTAAATTCAAGAGAGATGGGATAAATATTTTACCATCGATTTCTTGTATTAATTCGCTATAGTCAACATCCATAGAAACAACTAGTGGTTTTTTTACAAATTCATTATTTTCTATTTCAAAATTTGAACAGCTTACTTTTTGATGCTTTTGTTCCAAATTTGAGAAGTATTTATCTTCTGATTTATTGTAAAACAATTTTACACGCTCATTATAATTTGAATACTTATAATATTTTGAAGATAAATTCCCTTTTAGTTCTCCATTTTCAAATAATTCTGCTTTTGCAAAATGTGTGTAGACTTCATTATTGGGACTAGTTATGTCAATTTTTGTTCCTGTTTCACCTTCTATAATTACCCCAAATAAATTAACAGCTCTATTTGGTAGAGATCCCATGGGTAAATGTCTTAAAGTAGCGTCTAAATAAATAATTTCTTTTTCTGTTCGGATACCTGCAATAACATAGTTTAATTCTCCTATTGTTGGATAAGAGATATTTAAGTACCCTTGGCGTCTAGATTTTAAAACTATAGGAACTGCATCTATTCCCGCTTTTTGAAGAAGGTTAACTAAGAATAAATTTATTTGTCCTGAATTTCCTTTTTTATCTTTCAGGAATTTTTTCATGTTTCCTCCTATTTCGCTGTACTTACCGTCCCATTCATATCCTAAGGAAACGAAATCGTAAATTGCTTGCGCTTTCTCGGCCTCATCAATAGATTCAATACTTGCTAAAATCTCCTTAATTTCCCCATTGTTTGTTTTGATGTAATTCCCAAATTTTGGATTCTCATTTAATAATCTTGCTACATCATTCCAACTAGTATTATACTTTTTCATGAATGATCCAGGAAAATCAGTAGATCTTAATTCCCAAGATATTGCTGACATAAAGTTTATCATATTGTGGACAAATGATTCATTTGACAGAGGTGGAATGTCTTGTTTTTCTATTAACCAATTATTGGAGACATAGGTAATAGTCTGTGAATTATTGTCAACTTTAATTGTACCTGTTTGACTTGTTCTTTTTTCATTAATTTCAAGAGCACCTTGTACTATGGGATTATATTCGAAATATTCTGGAAATTCAGATTCATAGGATAAATTATTAATGGGATATGTAGATTGAATATAGAAAGGATCAATATGAAAATAAAATGGTGTAGTGAATGTATATCTTATTTCCAAAACAGAACCTTCTTGAACATTCGGCATCGCTACTTTATAAGAATCATATTTATCGTTTAATGAAGTTTCGAAAATATCCTCCTTCGAAAGTTTTGTTTTTACAATTTCGCCTCTTTCTAAATTATATGTAAACGCATCTATTTTTGATATTTTTTCCCGAAGTGTATTATTTTTTCGATATAAAGTAAATTCTAAATTTCCTTCTTTTTTTCCAGCTTCTTTATAGATCTTTATTCTCTCAGAAATTGTAGTGACACATACAAAACCACTGTTTTCATTATAATCGAATTTAATTTCACATCTTTTTTGATCATAAGCTGCTTCTGCATCTGGATGCAAAGGATGTGCCTTCTCCAATAATAGTTCTTTGCTAACTTTTTTAAATTTATATTTTTCTGCTTTTTGAGTAAAGCTGAAAATAGGGAGTAATATTATTAAAAGAGTGTAGATTAAATTTTTCATTTTATTGTATGTTTATATTTTGTCACGAG
>CAYOIL010000015.1:13531-14750 GCA_964403985.1 uncultured Saprospiraceae bacterium | reverse complement strand
TTTGTTCGTTACTTTTTGTAAGAATTTCATTATAAATTTCTACCAAGCTTTGGTATTGTTCATATGAAAGATGATCTGTTTTTCGATCTATAAATGAAGTAATGTTTATGTTGTTATCTATTTGTGTAATTTTATATCGATAAATTAGAGATTCATCAACTAAAGTAAAAATGGCGTTTTCTGGTAAACTTTCTACTATGTATCCTTTGGGAATAGTCAAGTTTACAATATTCTTTGTTGATATAACATTGTCAAAATAAACATTGTATTTTCTTTCCTCTGCTCTAAATGGATTTTCAGTTAACCCTAAGTTTAATAAAGATGGAATAAATATTTTACCATCCACCTTTTGAATTAAGTTGGAGAAATTACTATCAAATGTTACTGTCAATGGTTTCTTTTGATCTTCAAGGTTTTGAATTTTTAAATTTTCACAAGATATTGTCGAGTACTGTGCATCGATTTTTTCAATGTATTGATTTTTGTCTTCAAAGGAATTAATTTTTGATCGCTCCTTGTAATTAGAGTATTTAAAGTATTTGGAAGATTGAATACCTTTTATATTACCATTTTCCATTAGTGTTGCTTGTATAAAATTGGTTTGGTTTTCTATGTTAGGACTTGGAATCTCAATTTTAGTGCCCGTACTTTTGTTAATTATAACTCCGTTTAGATTTAATGCCCTTTCAGGAAGTGTACCCAAGGGCAAGTTTGGGACTGTTGCATCCATGAAAATTATTCCGTTTGGTGTTTGAACGCTAGCAATTACATAATTTAGATCACTTATGCTAGGATAAGAAAGATTCAAATAGCCATATTCTCGAGTTTGTAAAACGATTGGAAAAGCATCTAATCCTGCTTTCATGAGTGCGTTTACTAAATAAAGATTTATTTGTCCAATTGTACCTTTTTTCTCTTCATTAAATATATGAATTCTTTCACCACCTATACTATATTTATCGTTCCATTTATACTTAGATGAAATGTAGTCATAAATAAATTCCATCTTGGATTGATTATTCAAATCTTTGGTTGCCTTCTTTAAATATTTTAATTCGTCGGAGTTTGCTTTTATGTATCGACCAAAATTTTGACTTGATTGTAATTGTTTCGCGATTTCATCCCAACTCACATTGTAATTTTGAACAAATTCTCCAGGATATTCAGTTGACGACAGTTCCCATGAAATGGCAGACATATAATTTTTCATGTTATGTAC
>CAYOIL010000015.1:0-13521 GCA_964403985.1 uncultured Saprospiraceae bacterium | reverse complement strand
TGAAAAACCCAATTTTCAGATTTAAAATGTAGCTTTTGGGGAATGTCTCGAAATTTTAAAGACCCTGATCCTTGCGTCTTTTCATGTTTTATGTCTATGTATCCTTGTATTTTAGGATTATAAGAAAAATATTCAGGGAAATCTGCTGAGTAATACATGTTATTTACAGGAACTCTTTTTTGCATATAAAATAGATCCAAATGATAGATGAAAGGTGACTCAATTGAGTAGCTTAGTTCAATAACAGAGCCTATTTGGACATTTGGTATGGCAAAACTTAAGGAATAATAATGATCGTTAATCTCGGTTTCATAAGTATCATCTATTGAAAGTGAAGTTGTAGTTGTTTTATCTCCTTCCTTATTATAAATTATGCCTTTTAAATTGGTAACTATTTCTCGAGATGTATTGCTGTTTTTGTAAAGAAAGAGTTCAATATTTCCATATGCTTTTCCTTCTTCTTTATACACTTTAATTCGTTGTGTGATTTTCGATACACAATTAAATCCAGTGTTCTTTTCATAAGGCAAAGTAATTTCGCATCTATTTTGATCAAAAGCAGCAACTGCATCTGGATAGATCGGATGTTCTTTTTCAATTAAAAGCGTTTCGTTTACCTTATTAAAACCAGATGAGATAGGCTCTTTTGAAAAGAGTGAAAGCGAAGCTAATAGATAAGTTAATATTAAAATATGACGCATCATTCTATTTTTTAAGTGGTCTAAATATCACTTTCGTGTTTTCTAATTTATTTATTTCTCCAATCCATTCGTTAAATTCTCCAACTAAGTCTTTCGAAAAATAACCACTATTTGTCTGTAATTCAATTTCGATTTCTATCGCATCATTAATTTCCTCAATATTCTTTATTTCAAAAGATCCAAAAGTGCTTTCAATAACTTGTTTTTCTATATCTCCAGTCCATTCATATCCTTCAGGAACATTTATAGTAGTTTGGAATTTAGTGTTAAATCCGTCTTTAAAATATATTGGTACAGTCCTATTCTTATCTGAAATTTTTGATAATTCAAGTTTATGTATGTGAAGTGGTAAAATAATATAATTACCAGCGGTAGAAACGAACTTTTTTGTCTCAATATGAAATTCTTCTTGAAATTTACCCCCTGAATATTCCATTGTTAAATCTTGAAAGGTTTCTTTTGAAAATTCTGGATATAAATATGGGAGGACTTTTTCTTCTTTAATCTTATTAGAGTATTTATTATAAGTTATTCTATCAGATAACTTATGACCAGTTAATTCACATTTAATACCAATTTTTACCTGTTTCGAAATAGGATCTAAATTAATGGATGATTGGATTGTACATAAATTTTCTTTGTCTGAATATTTAGGCGTTTTAATTAATTTTCCACCCTTTTGATTAACACCTACAGCCCATCTTCCGTCAGTAAACGAGCTTATTGTTCCGAATGGAACATTGCTTGATGTACAATCAGCATAAATCGTATCAGCTCCATTTTCAATTCCAATTATGATATGATTTCCTTGTGCTATGCTGGCAAAGTCTTTCTCAAAATGAGGTGTCGCTTCTGAGTCAGCTTGAATAACAGTGTAAAATGATGGTACTCCAGCGATATTAAGCAATGCTAAAGTATACATAGATAATGCTTTGCAATCTCCATATTTTTTTTGATGGACATCTTCTGCATAAAAAGGCTCTAATCCACCTTCTCCTAGCTGAATACCTACATAGCGCGTATTATTCACAACATAGTTATAAATGGCTTCTGCTTTTTCATAATTACTAGCTTTACCATTAATGATCTCTTTTACTGTTTGTTTTGTATCGTCTGATAATTCATATTTATCTTCTAAATATGCATCAAACATCCATTTACCATATGATTCCCAATCATTAAATTGAACGTTTGTAGTATTGAATTTGGCATTAGAACGACTAAACTGGACATTAGGTAGGAATTCATCATCAGGAGGGGAGTATGCTCCTGTTTCATAATAAGGTAAATTTACAACAGTGATTTTTTTTGGTAAATTTTCGATGGAAATATAATCTGAAAAGGCATCAATGTTTTTCGCTTTATATTCTAAATCCTCGTAAGAACCAATAATAGAAAAACTAGCTTTTTCAACATGAGTTTTGTAGCTAGAACCATATGGATAAGGATTGAAACTAGGCAAACTAGCAGCATATTTGCTTTCCCTTGTAAAAGACACTTCAACAGTATAAGGGTATTGTATATAATGGTTTGAATATCTAATATATCTTATATCATCTACCATACTTACATTGGAATGAGGATTTGAATCTGTAAGATCCTTCTTTTTAATTTTCTTTATTTCTTTACCCGTTGAATCATAATACCTAATCTCAAGATCTTTGATTTTTGATATGTTGTTTTGATAATACACAGCAACATTCCCTAAATGCTTTGATGTAGGTTTTACTATAGTATAGGCGTAAGAATAGGTACTAGATATTTTTTCTTTAGAGCTAATATCATGGACTTGGTCGGAAGCTCTGATAATTAAATCAGCATTTTCAAGAATTTCATCATCAATTTCATTGACACTATAGTTTTGGCTTAAGCCAAAATCCATAAATAATACAAAACAAAAACAGGTAAATAGTAACTTTTCAAGGTGCATATCAATTATTATATGTCAAATATAATATTTCATCACCTTATATCAAATCAATATTTGAATAGCCTTTGTAAAAAGTTACAGCTAATCAACTGGTACTGCTATTTCTGTATAACTAGTAAACAGTTTATTTAGATTTCTTTTGAATTGGCTTACGCCCAAAGGAATTAGTAGAAACATAAAAAATACAATAGAGATAGACTAGATAAATGAATGCAAGAAGATAAAGAAATGGATATGGAAATACGCAAAAAAAAAGGAAGCAACTTTCGTTGACTTCCTTCTTAGTAGCGGGGGCAGGACTTGAACCTACGACCTTCGGGTTATGAGCCCGACGAGCTACCAACTGCTCCACCCCGCGATATATCTTTTTTCATTCGGACGGCAAATATACATTCATTTCTTAGTATTCAAAGAAAAAATAGACTTTATTATCAAATATTATGACTTTAATATCTAATCTAATTTCAGTGAAACTATCAATTCTCCATTATAAAACCTTTCCTTAACTTCTTAGGAATAATTATGCATAAAATAAAAGCGGTCATCTCGATACCTTGTATCTGACGACCGCTCTCCTTTCTGCATATTCATCTTTAAAACGAAAGTGCCATTCCTAGCTCTACTCGTTTCCATAATATATCTTGTGCTGAAAAACTCCAGCTTGTTAACTTTTCGTAATATGCTTGTTGGAATCTATATCCAGCATATAAGTCAAACATGATTCCGTTAGATCCAAATCTGTAACCAAATGTGGGATTTATAAGTAATCCTCCTCTTGCTACAACTTGACCAGAATCTTTATGTGGTCTATTGAAACTATATCCTGTTTTTAAAGAAACGTATGGAGAAGAGTTTTTGTCTACTAAGTTTGTCTTAAATTCTGCAAAAACTGGAAAAATATTATGTGGCTCATTGAAGTAATAATTATCAATCCCCACTCCTAGACCTGCTGAAAAATAACTATTGAATTGGTATAAAGCGCTGATATTCATAGTGCTACCAGTTCCATTTGTATTGCTTAATAATCCGATATTCGTTCGGAAATACATTTTTTTCGTTGCCAGACGAGAATAGTTTCTTTGTTTAGTTGACGCGAAAGTGACAAATTTTTTATATGTATCTTCTTTTATAAAAACATCGCTTCCGTTGTATCGTACTAAAATTCCCACTTCTGGTTCATAGCTTATTAATTGACCAAAAATAACACTACCGCCTTTTAAAACCACTTTGACTGGGATAGGTTCCGTAATTTCTTGCGCTTCTGTAATATTATCAATTGATTCATTTTGGGCTTGACCCAAAAATCCTAAAAAAAGAAAACTAAGTAGAAAGAATATATTTTTCATTATATAATTTTTGTAGTAAAAGAGGAAGGCTTTTGCAAACCTTCCTCAAAATATTGGGCATTAATTATTCGATGGTGATATGACTTATTAATTTTATATCCTTAGGATCTTTTACATCGTATTGCGATAATCCATCTTTACCAACACTTAACAAGTGATCATTTCCTAAGTAAATTACATCAGTAGATGCAATCGAATTGTCAAAACTTAACTCTTTAACATTAGAAGGATTTTCAATATCCATTACTTTTAATCCGAAGCTTCCTTCCGAGATGTACAAGTAATTTCCGTTTACAGACAAGCCATGAGGATTAGTCATAGGATATGATTTTACAAGTTTAGGTGATGTTAATGTAGTTATATCTATTACATCAAGTTGATTGATAAATCCTTGACATTCTGATCCATCTCTTAATGTGACAAAAGCATGAGAGTCGTTTGCTACTACTGGGTCACATGCTCTCGCATGTTCAAATTGGCTCAACCTATACGGAGATGCCGGATCATCTAAGCTGTATATAAACATCCCTGATTCAGAACCTATAAATAATTTTCCTTTGAATGGAAAAATAGTTTCTATTCCCCAGCCTAAGTTGGTTTCATTTTCTTTTATCAAACTTTGAGAATTGATTTTATAACTTGTTAATTTAGAATAATCGACAGTATATAAATATGAATTAACGATTGTAAATCTTGAAGTACTGCCACCAATTCCAGTATTTCCAGAGCTTCCAGTGCTAGATGCATTAACATCAAAATCAATTACACTTTCTACTGCAAAGCTATTAGCTAAAAATATTGCATCACCGTTTCTAAAGAAGTTATTACCGAAATTAGCATTGGAACAGTCAAGTGTCTGTACAATATCAGAGCCCACATAATATGCAACGTATTGTCTATTTGGGTCATCTTGCCAATGCGTATAGTATCCTTTGTGATCTTCTATTCTGCTAGTGATTGTAGGGTTTTGAATGTCGGAAATGTCAATTGTTATTAAATCAATAACATTATCTACAATTAACAAGTCATCTGTTATGGCAAGATCAAAATTTCCAGGAATATTATAGTAAGCAATATATTCTGGATTCGTTCTGTCTGAATTATCGAAAATATGAATGCCTCTTCCTTGGTCGTTTATAAAAAGCATATTTTGATAAAAGTACATTTTACCAGGATTGTCAATATTTCTTTCGCCTTCAACTTTAATATTTACACGAAATTCATTTGCAGTCATATACACTGGATCATATTGAACGAATTGTCGAGTTTCATTACATTGGTCTGAAAGGCAAGAAGTTAAAAAAAGTGAACATGCGAAGAAGGAAAAAAGTACGAATTTTAAAGATTTCATATTTTTTTATTTGCTTTTAGTTAAATCCACAGTTTAAAAAAGGTCTTAAAAGTGGATTGAAATTGATTGAATATTTTAATTACAACAGTAAAGACGACAGACTTAAAAAAAGGGTTGGGGTAAAATGTAAAAAAAACAAATAAATAGATAATAAGGCTTTTCTGTTTTGTATTTTTGGGACATAAATCAAATACAATATTTATGAACAAGGTATATATTATTTCAGCTGTTCGGACACCACAAGGGAGTTTCGGAGGTGTTTTTTCAAAACTATCGGCAGTAGAACTAGGAAGTGTGGCAATTAAAGGTGCTTTAGATAGAGCTGGTGTAAAAGCGGAGAATGTTGATGAAGTTTTTATGGGCAATGTATGTCAAGCTAATTTAGGTCAAGCTCCGGCGAGACAAGCTGCCTTAGCTGCTGGAATTGGTAATAATGTACCATGTACAACGGTTAATAAGGTTTGTTCTTCAGGAATGAAATCAGCGATGTTTGCTTCTCAAGCGATAGCTTTGGGACAAGCAGATATTATTGTAGCAGGTGGGATGGAGTCAATGTCAAATATTCCTTTCTACCTTCCAAATATGAGATGGGGTAAAAAGTATGGAGCAGCAAGTGTGATAGACGGCTTAGAGCAAGATGGACTAAAAGATGCCTATTCACATCAAGCAATGGGCTTTAGTGCAGATGCTACAGCAGTAAAATATGGAATTTCTAGAGAAGAGCAAGATGAATATGCTATTAGGAGTTATACTTTAGCAGCAGAGAATACACAGAATGAGAACTTCTTAAATGAGATTGTTCCGGTAATGGTACCCCAACGAAAGCGAGATCCAATTGCAATAAGTAAAGATGAGGAATATACAAAGGTTATGTTTGAAAAGATACCTTCTTTGAGACCCGCTTTCAATAAAGATGGAACAGCTACGGCTGCCAATTCTTCCACATTGAATGATGGTGCCTCGGCTATTATTCTTGCAAGTGAAGCAGCAGTTGAAAAATTTGGGTTAAACCCAAAAGCTGAGGTTGTATCTTATGCTGATGCTGCGCATGAACCAGAATGGTTTACAACAGCTCCTACCTTAGCTGCTCCAAAAGCACTTAAGAGAGCTGGGTTGGCATTAAATGAAGTAGACTTTTGGGAAGTAAATGAAGCTTTTTCAGTTGTTCCCTTAGCTTTCAATAAAGAACTAGGAATTCAAGGCTCCAAAGTTAATGTTTGGGGTGGGGGAGTTTCTTTAGGTCATCCATTAGGATCAAGTGGTTCAAGAATAATAACTACTTTATTGAACGTCTTGGATAAAAATTCTGGAGATATCGGCTGTGCAACCCTATGTAATGGAGGTGGAGGAGCATCTGCATTCGTAATAAAAAAATTATAAATAATAGATTTTTGTTATATAACGTTCTTTAATGCCTGATTTTTGTTAAAAAATAATTAATTTGCAACGAGTAGTAACAATAACAGATGTTCCATTCGTCGAAAGAGTAATAAAACAAGATTTCTTAGGACGAAATAGTATACAATGAAAATGAGATTCATATTTATAGTTTTAGCGATAATCGCTGTAGGAAGTTTACATGCACAAGGTTCAAAGTCAGAATTAGATAGGAAGGCTAGTAAAGGAGCAACCTTAATGGATAATGGTAAACTTGAAGATGCAATAGCAATTTTCAATGATATTTTGAGTAAAGACCCTACTATGGGGAATGCCTTATTGTTAAGGGCACGAACAAAGTGGGAACTTGGTGCTTACAAAGGAGCTAAAAAGGATTGCTTTGCTTATATGGATATATATGGTATTGATGCTCCAGTTGCGGGCTTGTTGGGTAAAACCGAGAAGTCAATGGAGAATTACAAACAAGCTTTGGCATATTTAAAAACAGCATTACTATTTGATCCATCTGGAGAAGAATATTTATTAGATAGAGCGGATATCTTTTATAATTTGGGGCTGGATGATCAAGCGTGTGAAGATTGGTATACAGCCAAAGAAAGTGGTTCTGAAACAGCTTCAAGATTTATTAAAGCTAATTGTAGGTCTTATAAAACCAAAAAGGAAAAACCGAAGAAAAACAAGCCACCTAGAATAGAAGAAGACTATACAGATAATCAAGTGGAAGAAGATGTAAAAGAAGAAGATTATACGCAGAATAATGAGGAGGATGAGACAACATCTGATGATATTACTTATGAAGAAGAAACTACTGATTCTAGCGAATCTGAAGAAGGAAATACCGAAGTGATAGATGATGAAGAAACTGATGATGAAGTTATTGACGAAGAAAATGAAGAAGAAGTAATAGAAGATACTTTTCCTATTGATGATTCAGTAGAAGAATTATACATAGACGATGAATTGACTATTCTGTTAGCAGACGGAATAGGAAGTAGAAAATTAATTGAAAAACCTGATATACTTATTCTTAGTGATAAAAGTGGAGATGTTGTGGTTAATGTTTGTATTGATCGATTAGGTAGAGTGCAAAATCCTACTTTGAACAGCGAATATAGTTCGATAACTGCTCCTTCATTAATTTCACTTGCTCTTAGAGAAAGTAGTAATTTTAGATTTGCTAGATCTTCAAGAAAAAGTCATTGTGGTACTATTACTTATAAAATAACAGGTAGCGAATAATTTGAAAGCATTCCTCGCCTTACTACGATTAATAGCCATTTCTTTAAGTTTGACTATTTTATATGGTTCTTATTTATTAAGTACCGTGTTTAAAAAACATAACAAAGAAAGAGGATTTAAACTGCGAAGGACTTTTGCAAAGTTAGGAAGATGGATTTTGGGAATAAAAGTGGAATTGAAAGGTGAGCTTAATAATTCAAAACCTTCATTGTTTGTTATAAATCATAGGTCTTTAGTTGATCCGTTAATTATCGCTGCACATATTGATGCATTTTTTGTTTCCAAGGCTGAAGTTTCATCTTATCCTGTTTTAGGACCGGGAGCTCAAAAGACGGGTGTTATTTTTGTGCAAAGAGATTCAAAATCTAGCAGATCAGCAACCTTAAAAGCTATTCAAGAAACGTTCGAAAAAGGAGAAAATATAATTATCTTTCCAGAAGGAACAACTAATTTGTACAAGCTTACGAAGCAATATAGAATAGGTAGTTTCAGAATTGCTGCAGACATGAAAATTCCAGTTGTACCTGTAGTCCTTGAATATAAAGACCACAAAGATCTATGGAATTCAAATAGTATGGTAAAACAGTTTATCAAACAATTTGGAGCATGGAATACCTTTACAAAAGTACAAATTGGAAAACCTATTCTTTCTGATGATCCACTTATTTTATTAAAAGAAAGCCAATCGTTTACAGATGAGATCTTAAATGAGATGCATAAGGATTGGACGACAATGAAGTTTGACGCATTACGAGAACCAATAGATTAAATGCCTTGATGTTAAAAAAAATCCAGTAGTGTTAAAAAAATAAAATAATTAGTTAAAATGGAACTAATTCGTAAACTAAAGAAATTAACTTTCGTCAGTTTAATAAATCAAAAATATTAAATATGAAAAATCTACTTATTATTTTAGCTCTGTTTACATATTCAACATTTAGTATAGCTCAAGATTCAGATCCATCATTACGTGAGACAAAAAAAGAGAAGAAAAAGTCTAAAGAAGACTTGTCAAAATTTGAATTACAATTAGGACCAGGACCTTTTTTGTTACCAAGCGTATCAGCCAATGTTTATTTGAAAGAAAATATGATATTGAGACTATCTTCACCTAGTATTTCTTTTGGCTCAATAAGTCGTGCAATAAGTGGAGAGCAATATGGAGCAAGAACATTCTTAGAATTCAGAAAATACTTCAATGACAAATATTATATTAGTCATGGACCTGAAGTAGGTTTTTTCTCTACAAGAGAAACAGATATAAGTGGTGCAACATATAGAAGTAATCAAGGAAGAGTAGGATATAACTTAGGTGCAGGATTTAGATATAAAGAGAGAGTTACTGCAGGAACTTATATAAATCCATATTTTTCGTTTGGAGACGATGGAACTTCGTTTAATCATGGCAGATTATTTGCCGGAACATTAAGTAATATCTATGTAGCTTATAGGTTTTAAGTTGAAAATATTAACGATAAATAAAAAAGGTATAAGGATTTTTAATCCTTATACCGTTTTTAATTCTACATCCTATTCAATGATTATAACTACAACTTTTTCACTTTCGACTCGCAATCACTTGTAAATCTATTTTAATTCAAATTATACATTAAGGCTTTGATAAGAGGACGAAAATGGAATAAAATCTAAAGTTTTAGATGATTAACTTAGCACAACTAGCACTAAAGACTTTATAAGTATAAGTGATTAACTTGTTTTCGGAATAAATTTCATTGAAATCGAATTCACACAATGACGCGTATTTTTGTCAGTAAGTTTTTCACCTCTGAACACATGTCCCAAGTGACCATCACAGTTATTACAAACAATTTCAACACGACGCCCGTCAGCATCAGGGACTTCTTTTACAGCATCTTCTATTTTATCATCAAATGAAGGCCATCCACATCTTGAATTGAATTTATCATCACTTTGATATAAAGGTGCTTCACATCTACGACAGATGTAAGTACCTTCTTCATAAAATTTATCATACTCTCCTGTAAAAGGTTTTTCTGTTCCTTTATTAACGATCACATACTCTTCTTGCTGAGTAAGTTTATTAAAATTTTCTTTCTGTTTCACTGTACTCTTTTTTTATTTTATGAGAGAATTTCTGTCTGAATTTTGCAAGTTTAGGATTTATTACCACTTGACAATAACCTGTATAATCATTCCTATTATAATAGTCATGATGATACTTTTCGGCTGCATAAAACTCAGTCGCTTTTTTAACTTCAGTTACTATAGGATTATCCCAAAGTGGTTGCCCTATTTCACTTATAGATTTTTCTATAATTGATAACTCGTCATCATCAGTATAATATATTCCACTTCTATATTGTGTGCCTTTATCGGCACCTTGTTGATTAAGAGTAGTGGGATTATGAATACTCCAAAAGATCTCTAGAATTTCTGAAAGCTTAATGATTGTATCATCATAAGTGAGTTGAACTACTTCATTATGTCCTGTTGTTCCCGTGCAAACATCTCTGTATGTTGGGTTTTGAATATGACCATCAATATAGCCAGAAATTGCAGAGGATATTCCATCTACTCTTTGAAAGACGGCTTCAATACACCAAAAGCAACCGCCTCCTACTGTAATTATCTTTTTCATAATTATGTAACAAATTAGTGCCTGAAAAGTTAAAAACGATTATGCATTAGTGATTTGTTAATAAGAACGATAATAGAATAAAGTCAGGAAATTTGAAAGATGAGCAATAGCACTGCAAAAGCTCAATTGAAAATCAATAAATTGCATCGGTAAGGTGATCTAGGACTTGGCTTGCAACTTGTGGAGTTACATCTTCTGGATCTTCATTATCTTCACTCTGGCCTAAAAACTTTATATCAAGGTGGGTGCATAAAAAAACCTATTCTCCGCTAAGGAGAATAGGTTTTTTTATTATTCAGATTATCTCTTTATCATACAATCTCAATAATCAAATCACTATCTGTTTTCGTTACTTTTGTCAATCCTAGTTTTGCTAATCCTTTCACTGATTTATCCCATTGCTTATTACTCAGGCCTGCTGCTTCTTTCAATGTTCCTAGAGACATAGTCCCTTCTTTGGATAATAGATCAAAAACTAATTTCTCGTTTTCACTCAACTCTACTTCTTTCTTTTTTGTCTCAGGTTTCATTTGAGGAAAGAATAATACATCTTGAATAGAATTACTATTCGTCATAATCATTGCTAATCTATCCATCCCTATTCCTAAACCTGCTGTAGGTGGCATTCCATATTCTAATGCACGCAAAAAGTCTTCATCTAATACCATTGCCTCATCATCTCCTCTCTTACCTAATTCCAATTGACCTTCAAATCTTTCTCTTTGATCAATAGGATCATTCAACTCAGAGAATGAATTACATAATTCTTTACCATTTACAATCGCTTCAAATCGTTCAACTAATCCTTCTTTTTCTCTATGTTTTTTAGCTAATGGAGACATCTCAACTGGGTAGTCAGTAATAAATGTTGGCTGAATCAATTGCGCCTCACATTTTTCGCCAAATATTTCGTCAATTAACTTTCCTTTACCCATACTATCATCAATAGGCACATGTAGCTCCTTTGCTGTTGCCTTCAATTGTTCTTCATCCATTTCAGAAATATCAATTCCTGTGAAATGTTCTATTGCTTCAAACATCGTAAATCGCTTCCAAGGCCTTTTGAAATCAATTATATTTTCTCCTACTTGTACTTTTGTTGTTCCATTGGTATCCAAAGCCACCTTCTCTATCATTTCTTCTACTAAATTCATCATCCATTCATAATCCTTGTAGGCAACATATAATTCAATTTGGGTGAATTCAGGATTGTGGAATCTACTCATTCCTTCGTTTCGAAAATCTTTCGAAAACTCATACACTCCATCAAATCCTCCTACAATTAACCTCTTTAAATACAACTCATTTGCTATACGCAAATACAATGTGATATCTAGTGTATTGTGATGCGTCTTAAAAGGTCTTGCAGCTGCTCCACCATACAACGGCTGAAGAATAGGCGTTTCTACTTCTAAATATCCTTTTTCATTCAGATAATCTCTCATAGAATTATACATCTGAGTACGTTTTCTAAACGTTTCCCTTACACCAGGATTTACAATTAAATCCACATATCTCATTCTATAACGAGACTCCGCATCAGTATCAGCATCATATGTATTTCCATCACTATCTCTATTTACAATAGGTAATGGTCTTAGTGACTTACTTAATATTTTCAGGTCTTTTACATGAATTGTTAATTCTCCAACTTGTGTGGTAAAAGCAAATCCATAAATTCCTATAAAATCGCCAATATCAAGCAGTTTTTTGAAAACCACATTGTATAAGGTCTTATCTTCATCAGGTGAAATATCATCTCTACTTACATAAAGTTGAATCCTACCTTCACTTGTCATGATTTCCGCAAAGGAAGCTTTTCCAGAAATTCTTTTACTCATTAGACGTCCAGCAATCGTTATGTCTTGGAATTTATCTTCATCCTCTACATAATTATTTCTTAATTCTGGAATAGTAATATTGCTAATAAATTCTTCCGATGGAAAAGGATTTATACCTAGATCTATTAACTTTTGAAGATTATCTCTTCTTATTATTTCTTGCTCGCTTCTTTGCATGTGATTTATTTATTGCTACAAAAGTATCACTACAAAGTTAAATTGACTCAATTTACTCAATAAAATTGCAGCAGAATCGAAATTAACTTTGTCTTTACATTGAACATTATATATTAATAGTATATTAGGGCATATTTGTGGAACTTCCCTTTAGTTTAAATCTAGGTAACTTGAACAATAGACATATATTAATTCTAGCAGTCTTTTTTGTGGCTTTCGCCCAAATGAATTCACTTAATTCACAAGTAAATATTTTTACTGAATCATTCAATGAATTGAATGGATCAACTAATGGAACAAGTGATGAAGGAATTAGCTGGAGTTCTTCATGTCCAAGTTGTTTAAGTGGAGATTATTATCAAGTCCAAAATGGAACTTTTGAAAACAATGATTCAAACGGACCTGCTACATGGACTACAGATTTAATTGATATTTCGTCGTGTTCTAGGATTACTGTAGATATAGATTATAGTGGAAGTTTATTTGATATACCAGCAGACTGTGACTTTGGAGAACTTGAAGGGAATTATTGTTGTGGTACTTGTTCTGGTAATCCAGCTGATGCTACAACAGTCGACTGTGATGGATGTTGGGATTTTATGCAATTTAACATCAATATTGATGGAGTGTTTACTGAAATGGCTTTAATCGGAACAACGAATACTTCTACTGTATTTCAAGTAGACTGGGAAGATGAAAATTGTCCTAATCTCGGCGATGAAGCATTTTTAGAAATAAACTCTCAAACTTGGGCAACACCTGAATTTATGCGTTTTGACAATGTTGCTATGGTTTGCTATGAAGATGCAGGTCCCGATGCCACATTATCTGGTACAGCAGACCTTTGTCCTGGACAATGCGTAGATGTAGACTGGGATGTTTCTGGTGGTACAGCTCCGTACAACTTAACTTTTGAGC
>CAYOIL010000014.1:29293-29732 GCA_964403985.1 uncultured Saprospiraceae bacterium | reverse complement strand
TTTTTGGTAAAATGGCTAATAAGGCAGTTTCGAAAAAATTAGAATCTTCATTAAGCCTATTAAGTGGCTTAGTCTAAAAGAAATAGAATCGAGAATTTCAAGCCCTAACGAAGTAATTTGTTAGGGTTTTTTATTGCCTACATTTTAAATAGCTTACAGTATTAAATAATTAGGCATACTAAATGTTACAAGAAAGTTAGGGCATCCCCCTTCGGGTCCCTACGTTCCAGGCTCCCTTTGGTCGGTCCCTTACAAATACTCAAAAGCCATGCTCGGACCAAGCCTTCCACATCGTTGATGCAAATAATTCCTTTAAGAATGATTCCTTTTTGGGCTTGACCCAAAACAATAATTTTAGTGCTTTAGAATTAAAAAAGATACTTGTTAAGTATAAGTACGTACGTTTAATTTCGGTATAACTACCTGCAGAATTCCAATC
>CAYOIL010000014.1:28312-29283 GCA_964403985.1 uncultured Saprospiraceae bacterium | reverse complement strand
ATTGTAAATCGTAACAAAAAATACTTCGTAGGCGTGAAAAATTATAGATTCAATTGCATATTAATTGTTGAAAAATAGATCATTCTCTTGTCAAATTAACTTAAAAAAACAAATACTATGAATCAAACATCACATTTCCCATTTACTAATTTAGTATTTGAAGGAGGCGGAGTAAAAGGTATAGCTTATGCTGGGGCACTTAAAATTCTTGAAGAGAATAATATAATTGCTCAAATTACAAAAGTTGCAGGGACATCAGCTGGTGCCATATCAGCTACCTTAGTAAGTATGAGATATAATGCTTCAGAAGTCGAAAAAATAGTAAATGATACTGATTTTGCATCTTTTGAAGATCATGAAAATCCGTTTCATATCCCAACCAAATACGGTTTGTACGAGGGGAATGCATTTCTGAGTTGGATGAAAAAACAACTTACGAATAAAGGAATTCCAGAAAATGTAACTTTTCAAGAATTTGTACAAAAGTATAATTGCTTGGACCTTCACGTTTTTGCAACTGATTTAAATTCTCAACAAGCCAAAGAATTTTCTTTAAAAAATACACCAAATACTATTGTTGCAGAAGCTGTTCGAGCATCTATGTCAATCCCATTATTTTTTGAAGCCTTTCAATTTTCTAATAAAATACCCGATGACCATATTTATGTTGATGGAGGTACTGTCTTTAATTACCCAATTACAGCATTTGATAAAAACGAAGAACTAAACAAGAATACATTGGGTCTACATCTAGATAATCTTCAACAAATTAGTAATCCAAATAATGATCTACAATACGATCATGTAATAAAATATGGCAAGAGCTTATTTGAAACTTTACTAAAAACTCAGCTCATTGATTTTCATAATAACAAAGAGCAGCAAGCCCAATCTATCATAATTGATGATCATGGAATATCAGCAACTGATTTTAAGTTAAATGCGGCCCAAAAGAAACTATTGTATGATTC
>CAYOIL010000014.1:22372-28302 GCA_964403985.1 uncultured Saprospiraceae bacterium | reverse complement strand
GGTTTAGTGAAAGTGTATAATTAATTTATAATGTGCTTATAGTCAGAATTTAAATACGTTCAACATACTTCCAACTAAAACTTTCGACATAATAAAAAATGACTTGGTAAGGTGTAGTAATCCATTTTGCTAAAGTAAGAAATACTAAGATTATGGGATCAATTATCAATTGAAAATGATGCTAACATAATATTCGATTATAACTTATTTAAAGATCTGGACGTTTCCGTGGTTGTTGCCAACAACAATAGATGATTTACCTTCAGAACTTTGAACTAGTTTAATATCCTTAGCATCGCCAGGTACGAAAAATCCTGTTTCATTTACTTCAAGAGAAGTCATATTCAATTCATCATCAATAGACAATACAGTTCCAATACTTGCATCGGCCCGGCTTGTTTCAGCTTCTGTTTTAAACATATTTCCTACAAGAATTAATTCATTTTTTCCATTTCCTGATATGTCTTTAAGGACAGCCCCATTAACTGAAGATAACTGAGCAACTGTAGGTAACTTTTTGATTTTATATCTTCCTCCTTCATTTATCAAGAGAACAGAAGCAAATTCAACAGCAACTTTATGTAAGGATTTATCAAGTTCTTCACCATAAACATCAACTAAATTCGCCTCGCCAAAAGACTCAAAGTCTGGAAATTTTTCGGTTAAAAATGGCATTTGTTCGCTTGAACAATCTCTCCCTCTTACTGGATATACTTCATCATCTTGATAAAATGCAAGTACTATATCATAAGTACCCGTATTATCAAAATCATTACTAAATACTTGAAATGGTTTTTCTTTTGAGGCATTGAACTTATGGTTTAATCCAATATTACCTGCAACAAAATCCATATCACCATCATTATCAATATCCATTTTAGTAAGTGAACTCCACCAGCCTTCCGTTCCTTCTAAACCAATTCCACTCTCGATTTTACTTAACTTTCCATCATTATTCTCCCATACACTAATTGCCATCCATTCTCCAAGAACTATTAAATCTAAATCTCCATCTTTGTCATAATCATCCCAGTCTGCATCTGTTACCATGCCTGTCAATTTAATTTCGCTAGCAATCTCGGTTGTAGCGTTTACAAATTTTCCATTGTCATTTCTTAGAATATAACTTTGAGGATTAGTAGGATATTTTTGAGGGACAACTCGACCACCTACAAATAAATCTAAGTCTCCATCATTATCTATATCACCTGCAGAAACACATGAGCCACTTGCTGTTATTTCTGGTAACACCGATTTTACAAATGTTCCATTTCCTTTATTTTCATAAAGTCGGTCTTGATACATTGGTAAATCTTTTTCAAATTCATTACTTCCACTAACCACATACAAATCCAAATCCTCATCACCATCCATATCAAAAAATAACGAACCAATATCTTCATAATTACTATCTGAATTAAATACAGAAGAAGAAATACTACTAAAAGTCCCATTATTTTTTTGAACATAAAGTTGACCACTTTGCCCAGCTGCTCCTCCAATATATATGTCTTCTAAGCCATCTCCATTTACGTCAGCTGTTGCTAATTTTGGTCCATGTTGGGACATTTTATGAGGTAGAAGAATTTCCGATTTAAAATCATCGTAATACTTTTCTTTATGCTTGAAATCAACATTTACCTTACTAGTAACTTCTGTTAAAAGAGTATTTAGTTTTTGGTCTTTTTTTGGCTGAAGTGTAGCATTTTTGTAATCGATAATCAATCTTTGATTAATTTCAACATCATTTAGGATTTGCGTTTTACCATCTGTCCAAGTAACTACTACTTCTTCTACTATGTCAGCATCATTAAGACCAAAGTGAATAATGGCTTCAGAACATGCTTGAAACCCGGCAACCTGAAATAGTTCATCGTATTGAATACCATCTTTAGTTTTGATTTGTACTTTATTTCCTATACCTTTTGGGTTTAACCCCAAACCATTGAATGCTATATTCAAGTAGTTTTTTCCATTGTCAGAACTGGAATTTTTATAAATTTTAGGATAGTCTGAAATATTATTTACAATAATATCCAAATCTCCATCTTGATCAAAATCTGCTGTAACAACTGCATTGGAGAATCCTTTAAAATCTAGACCCCATTTTTTAGCAACCTTATCAAATTTTAACTTTCCATTATTTTTAAAGGCATAGTTAGAAACAGGGTTAGTCGGAACTAATTCGTTCATTTCATTTACGGAAAGTTTGCCTTTTGTAGATTTAGATTTTTCATTTCCTTCAATTTGAAAATCTCTATCTTTTATATCTCTTGCGATTCCATTAGTAACAAATATGTCTTTAAAACCATCATCATCAAGATCGACGAGTAATGCTCCCCAGCTCCAATCCGTTTTATTGACACCAGCAAACTGAGCTATATCAGAGAAGTAGCCGTTACCTCTATTCAGGTGGAGGCTATTTCTCATATATTGGGGTGACAATCCGGATGCATTTAGAAATTCAAATTTATTACGATCCATCGGCTGCATATTCAAAACAGCTCTCTTTCTTTTTTCAGGTAACATTTCAACTTCAAAAACGTCAAGATATCCATCATTATTGATATCAGCCATATCTACACCCATTGCAAAATATGAAACATGTGGAAAGTGATCTTTTAACTTTTCCGTGAAGGTTCCATCACCATTATTTATATAGTAAAAGTTATCTATATCAAAATCATTAGCTATATAAATATCAGTAAAACCGTCCTTATTTACATCTCCAAGGCTAATTCCTAGTCCTTTTCCCCAATTTAAGATGCCAGCTTGCTTTGAAACATTCGTAAATTTTCCTCCATCATTTCGGTATAATTGGTCTGAGTCTGGATAATTAGCTGATTTTTCAAGAGGATTGTTTCTAAGCGTCATCATCTTTTTAAGATTCATAGATGAATATCCTAAAGGAGTATTGAGTACGTATACATCAAGGTCTCCGTCATTATCAAAATCAAAAAAGGCAGCCATAATACTTGTATTTGTATCAGCTAATCCAAATTCATTGGCCTTTTCAGTAAATGTAAGATCTCCATTATTGATATATAATAGATTAGATCTATCTTTTGGATTTTTTATATGTTCCCCACCTCTACAAATGTAAATATCTTGATATCCATCTGAATTAACATCAACCACATGTACCCCTGAAGACCATCCCCCTACTTTCTTAATGTCACTTGAAGGACTTACGTCTTCAAACGTAAAATTGCCTTTATTTATGTAGATAGCAGGAGCATCCTGATTAGAAATTAAAAATATATCTTCTTTGCCATCATTATTGAAATCTCCTGTTGCAATACCACCTCCAGAGAAAATATGATTGTTGGAAAGGAAATTATTTTGAAAGGTTTCCTTTATTACATTCTTGAAATTTACGCCAGTATATTCATGTGACATAGATTGGAAAAGAGTATGTTGCTTAACAGAGTTTTCATTTTCACAAGAAAAAAACATTAAGCTTAAAAGGAGAAGAAACGAAGCTTTTTTTAAAGTAATAGCCATATTGGAATTTAAGAGATGCAAATATCAACAAAACTGATTAAAATGTATAATAAATAAAGTGTGGGTTTGAGTGATAGAAAATTGAAAGCTATTTCTACAATTTTCAAGAGTGTTGAACTTGAATATATTACAAGTATCACTAATATGATAAGCTTTAATTTTTCTTTTTAAATAGTTGATTGTTAGGGTTTTAGTAATTATTTTAAAATTATTCATAAAATCTTGTAACGAATTGAGTTCCTCATTACACTAATAGGAAAAGGATAGATTATGATAGAAACGTATAAATTTGAAGCAGGAGGCTATTATTTATTTGAGAGTTTGGCAGGAAGTCGAAGTTGTTATTTTGAATCTGATGAAGAATTAGATCACTTTAGGATGTTATTTAGAAGATACATGTTGAAATACGTTGATTTACATAAAATGCATGTATCAAGTGAAGGTTATCAACTTTTACTGAGAGTAAAATCAAAAGCAATTCTAAAGAGACAGTATAAGAATGAATGTGAAAAAAAGGAAAAGAAAGCCATTCAAAAATATTTGGATGAACCATGGAGAATAGTAAGTGAGAAAATGCGGGTATTCCACAGTGTTTATGTAAAAGCAATTAATAAAATGCGAGATCGAGAAGGCGTGCTAGTCCAGAAAAGCTATAAACGTTACTATTTTTCAGAGGTTGAACAATTTGAGAGTTACATAGAAAAGATAGCAAATCAAAAGGATATTGTAGGGCAAAGGAATAATCGCTATAGGGTTAGTAAAACTTGGGTGAATTTGGTTGAGTGGGCTTTTTTTCAGAGTGTTGAATGGGTTGAGAGTCTTATGAGTAGGGTGTTTCGTAATTACGTAGTATCAAAATTAGTAAATCTCACTCTCCACCTCCACTCTCCTCCAACGTAACCCTAAAATTCCCCTAAATCCACTTTGGAAATTTGCTTATCTTTTACATTTTTGATCTATTTCCAAACTCTTATAACCAACATTCTTCTTATTCCTTCTTTTCTTCAAAAGAAAACAACATCGTTTACTCCAATTTGAAATCAATACTAATATTTCCACATTGTTTCTCCAAATTGCTGCTACTAAAAACATATTTTTTTGATGCTTCTTCTGCTACTTTTATCAAACTTAAATCAGTTGATGTACTTCCTTTTTGTGTATAGGATGCCTCTGTAACTTTACCTTGAGCATTAACACATACTCTTACAACTATTCTTCCGACTCTTTGTGAATTTTCGTTAATCTCTGGTTCGTACAAAACACCTCTATCTGCAAGTCCTATTCCTACATTTCCTTTTCCGCTTATCAGGCCTTCAAGTGGTGACCCTTCTGGATCCCCTTTTGGATCTCCTTGAGAGGAATTAGAATTACCATCTCCACTACCACCAAATGCATCAGTAAAGGACTTTTTAGCTGCTTCTTGCTTTCTTCTTTTCTCTGCTTCTTCTTGCTCCTTTTTCTGCTGATCCGCTATCTGTTTAGCTCTTTTCTCCGCTTCTATATCCCGTTCTTCTTCTCCTTTATTTTCTTTTGTAACTTTTAGTTTTACTTCTTCCACAGTTTTACTAGTAACTATTTCCGATTCTTCCTCAGTTTGAGCTTCTATCTTGGATTCTGTAAGTTTTGTCGTTGATATTTCTTTTGATTTTTCTTCCTCAACTTGCTCGGCTTTAGCTCCTTCGGAAGATTCTGTAGTTTCTTCTTCTACAGCAGAACTTGCAACTTGATTACCACCTCCATTTTCTTCTCCAAAAGATAATAGTATACCTGTTTTTTCAGGTAATGGAAAAGTATATGAAAATAAGGGAATACCCATCACAATAATCCAAAATAGAATGGCCAATAAAGCCGCTATCCTAGACTTCTTGCGAATTTCTGGAGAACTTGTATTTTCTGTGTATTGTATAGCTGAATCTGTCATAATAGTATTTTTTTCAGCTGATTATTCGATTTATAAATGGAGACTTCTATTTATTTCATTACGGCTTGTATCTGAAAACGGTATGCTAAATCCATAACATACACAACATGCTCATTAGATGCTTTTGCATTTGGTTGAATGATTATCGTCGCTTTAGATCTATTCTTATTTTTCTCTTTACGCACTGCAGCTACCAAATTCTTTTTACTAATTCTTGTTCCATTCAATGTCAATGTGCCATCTGCACGGATGCCAACAACAGGCGGAGGTGTATTTACTTTAATTGAAGCAGGCGTTGTTTTACCTGGAATTTTTAAGTTTAATGCATTGGGCACCACCATGGACGATGTCAACATAAAAAATATCAAAAGCAAAAAAATGATATCTGTTAAAGAAGACATACTAAACTCAGCCGATACTTTACTTTTTTTCTTTAATCCCATTATTTTCTAGCTTTTGTTGCCATTATAGCTCTTATCTTCAAGCTTTTCGCAATATTCATAAT
>CAYOIL010000014.1:0-22324 GCA_964403985.1 uncultured Saprospiraceae bacterium | reverse complement strand
CTTTCTCAGCAATTATTGAAAGTGTTGCATTTTCTGAATTGTCAGATTTTGATATATCAGATTTTACTTTATTTCTTATGTCTCTTTCTCGAATAGTCTTACCATTATATGTTAATGTTCCATCAAGTTTCAACATTACAGCCATGTCAGTAGGGGCAACGGTTTGGGAATTAGATTCTGGTAAATCCATGCTAATTTGTACCATCGATGATGTCAACATAAAGAAAATCAACAATAGAAATATTATATCAGTCAATGATGACATGCTGAATTCCGCATTTACCTTACTCCTTTTCTTAAGTCCCATATTTTAGTTTGCCGGTTCTTGTAGTAAATCCATGAATTCCATCGTCGTTCTTTCCATCTTGAAAACAACTTTTTCAACACTTGCAACTAATAAATTATACCCCGCAAATGAAAGAATCCCTATAAATAATCCAACTGCTGTAGTAATTAAGGCTACATATATTCCACCTGCTAAAACATCAGGTGTTACATTTTGCTCAGTTGCCATTTTTCTAAAAGCTAATATCATCCCAGTTACTGTTCCAAAGAAACCAATCATTGGCGCAGCTCCTGATATCGAAGCTAATGAAGATAAATTTTTCTCTAATTTGAAAAGCTCTAAATTCCCCACATTTTCAATAGCAGCATCGATATCTTTCAATGGTTTGCCTATTCTTGTAAGTCCTTTTTCTACCATTCTTGCAACTGGAGTATCTGTTGTTTTGCACAAAGCTTTCGCCCCTTCTATATTGCCTGCAGCAACAGAAGACCTAATATTGTTAATAAAGTTCTCATCAATTTTCCCGGCTCTTTTAATCGTAAAATATCGCTCGAAGAAAATGAATAAACCTAGTACAGATAAAACCAATAATATCCCTACAATCACTACTCCTAAAGTACCACCTTTTAGAATAAGTGAGAGAAAGTTTTCGTACTGAGCTTCAGGTTCTATATCGGCCTGAAATAAGAATAACAAGTTATCGAGCATTGTCTAATTTTTAAAGCTTGAAAAATTTTGAATAAAACGGTTAGAATAATTAAAATCGTATGTTTTTTTAATTTTATTTATTCTCAACTTTTATATACGAAGCCCTTAGCCTCGCGTAACAAAGGTAGTAAGAATAATTTATATATTATAAAAAAATGTAATAAGTTAGAGATTTTAATGAAAACATTATCTTTCAATTTCTGTTTTACATAAAAGTTTTAATATGAAAACACTTGTTTTTGGAGCATCTCTAAACAAAGAAAGATATAGCAACATTGCCTTAAATATGTTACTAGATTATTCACATGAAGTTTTAGCTATTGGCGGACGAGCAGGCGAAATTCGAGGTATTGAAATCCTTACTGGACATCCAGTTTTGGAGAACATTCATACCATTACTATGTATATGGGAGAACAAAGACAAGAAGAACATATCAGTTATCTTATGGGGCTTAAGCCCAAAAGAATAATTTTTAATCCTGGTGCTGAAAATCCAGCTTTTGAAAGAAAACTTCTGGAAAACAATATCGAGGTAATAAGAGCCTGTACACTTGTTTTATTAAGAACAGGTCAGTATGATCCAATACAAAACTCCGATAAAGTCAAGGAAATACTTTCTTAGAAAATACAGATATTCTTGTTTTTATTTTGGGTTAAACCCAAAAATAATTTTTTAAAATAGTTCATCAATAATAACTGGCAAAGCGCGTTCAGTCCATAAACTGTATTGCTTTGTTGATGGGTGCAGCCCATCATTTGCTACTAAAGTAGGATCGATAATTCCTTGGCGAGAAATATCTGTGATATTTATAAATTCAATAGTATATGTTGAAGCTGTTTGCTTTGCAAAAGCATTGTAATTATCTAACTCTTCTGAAATTTTATTTACATTACCATTTTGACCAAAAGGAGTAAAAGCATAATCCGGAATAGACAACATATTCACTCTTTTAGGATTATCATCTACTTTCTGAAGTGCAATATCAAATAATTCAATTAACTCTTTTTCATAAATTGAAAATTCTTTGTTTTGATATTGATTGTTAACACCTATTAATATATAGACATAGTCATAAGAATCAACCAACTCAGCTGTTGAAATTGCACTTAGTAAATTACTGGTTGTCCAGCCTGTTTTTGCAACAATGTCATAAGTGATTGTTGTTTCAGAATATCTACTTTCCAATGAATCTATTATCTGAACTGGATATCTACATGAATCACATACACTTTCGCCTATGGTATAACTATCCCCAAGGAATAAAATATTTATTTCTTTTGGGAATTCTTTAGATGTATCTATAGGATTAATACATGATAAACTAAAAATTAGAAAGCATGAGAATAGGGAATAGAAGATACTTTTCATAAATGTTAACCTGATTTTCTATGATTCTTGATAAATATAGACTAAATAAACTCTATTCATATATTCAAAACGTAAGATTATTCTTTGCTTGCCAATCAACTAAATGGAAAAAAGAATAAACTCTAATTTAGGATACTAACTACAATCACTTACATTTTGTTTTATGTGATGCTCCACAAATAAATTGGTGATCTTAATTTGGTACAGCATGGATTAAACATTTTGTTAATAATTTTTTGTAGCCTATATTACTATCAGTTTTGGGCTTAAAGCCCAAATGTTTTACTTGTGTTTGGCTTTTGTTATATATGTCTAAGCTACGAAGCCAAGGTGAATAGTATATTCAGAAATTATATTAGTTAGTGAATTCAGAATGTGATTTAAATAAGAGTTCTATCTTTATATTTTAGATAGTTCTAATTTAATGAGATAAAAATCTAAATCAACAGTAGAAGGGGTTAAACATATTCCCAAGCCTCTTTAGTGCTTTGAATTTTTAGAAACATCTAATATGATTACCATAATCCTTGTTTCTTATAAATTGGATTTGATAAAAGATAATCTCGAACACATGTTAGTTTTTATTTATGAAAAAGAAAGTTGAAATTCCGTATGATTTCATGATCAATGAACTTTTCGAATTAGAGCCAGAAATCAAAAGAATGTTTGGCGCTTTTTCCATCTATTTTGGTGATAAAATTTACTTTGCACTTAGGAAAAGTGAAAAAAATAAAGCAGATAATGGGATTTGGATTGGAACTGAATTAAAGTATCATCAAAAACTAAAACAGCTCTTCTCTTCAATTCGAAATTTTAAAGAAATTAGAATAAAAAAATGGTTGGTATTGCCAGAGGATTCAGATGATTTTGAAGAAGTAGGAATGAAGTTATGCGAAATGGTAAAAGAAGGCCATCCTGCAATTGGTGTATTACCAAAGAAAAAGAAAAAATAAAAGAAATTACAGCCCTTCTGAATAGGTTTTGAAATTACTTAGAATAAATTCCCAACCTTGTGTTTGAACCTCCAGAGGATTACTCATTTCGGGTTCTATTTCCTGCCTTATTAAAACAATCTCTTCACCTTCAATAAAGTATGTTTTTACATTTCTTCCATCTTCTGTATAGTATTCTATAAATTGATATTCTATAATTGAAGTATATGTGCCATTAAACGGAAATTTCTTTGAACTATGCTTCTCAGCAAAAATAACTGAAAATTCTCCTCCTTCTTGTAAGTCTGAAATTGCTTTTGGACAAAACCAATCTTCTGAAGCAAAAAACCATTTTTGCATATGATATTCATCTGTCCAGGCCTGCCATATAGATTTTATATCAGTTTGAACTTCTGCGGAAATTGTAATTACCATTTTATACTGCTTACATTTTGTTTATAGCTTTTACTGTTATTTAAATTTTAAAGAACAAAAAAGGCTAATAAGAGCATACAAATATGAAAAAGCTAACGTTATTAAAATAATTAAATACCATAATCATGAAAAACTTAATGCTTCTTTATATACTTTTTTGTTTCCCAATCTTGATTGTAGCCCAAGGTAATAATATGATCTCATTTGATTTTGCATTGACAGCAAGTGAAAATCATTATCATGACAATGATTTAACTAGTCAATTTCAAGATAATTATCCCTTATTAAATAGTAATACTGCAAAAGTGTTAGCATGGAATGTTTCCTCTAGCTATGAACGAAAATTAACTAATTTCTTAGTGCTTAAGGCAGGTGTTGAAGTGGCAAGACATGGATACAAAGAAGCTGAAATCAGTGATTTCTTGTTCCCAAGTGATCATAATGGGATGGGGGGAACAATTGTAAGAAATGAACGGTATAAGAGATTTAACACAAGTTTTATTGTCCCATTGAATGTGCGATTTAAGTATCCTAGTAATAAAATTTCACTGTATATAGAGTTGGGAATTGCTCCAGGTTTCAATTTTCACTCAAGGTTTAATACATTAATAGAAGAAGAAATGACTTGGATGAACAACTGGAAAACTGGCGAAATTCTAATGTTTTCAAATGTTGCAATAGGCATTGATTATCAACTCAATGAAAAGAGTATTCTTTATTTACAACCCCATTTCCAATACGAGCTTTCAAATGGAGTATTTCAGGGTGTTGAGGAATTTTATTATTCTATAGGAGCAAGAGTAGGTACTAGATTTATTTTATAAGAAAGTGTACAGAATAAAAAAGCCAGCTGTAGAAGTACTCCTTCTCAACTGGCTTTTAACTTGAAAGAACTCTCAAAAACTCTCAAGCAAATATTAAGTTACCTTACTCGAAAACTATGAACGTACTATATTCAGACCTATTTCCTATTTTTAGAATATATGTTCCAGCAGATAAACTATTTAAATTAATTCTTTGATTATTTATTCCTTCATTTGATTCTAAATTAACTCGCATTACTTCAATTGCCTTTGAATTAAATTTGAAAATTTCATTTTTGTATAAATTACATTCATTCTCAAATATTTATAAGGGAATATTTTACCTATTCATTAGGTACACATCTAAGACTTTCCATTTTTTAAAGCACACAATTTTTAAATGTAAGCTATTTTGCAAAAGCTCTTTTGTTTTATTTTAAATATGCTGTAAGTTAGTCTATCATTGGGTTTTGCCTTCTAGTTAAAGAAAAACTAAGAGAGTAGAAGAATGATTGTCGAGGTGTTTTATAACTATTTGGTAACTGAAATTAAAAGCTTAAAAGAAATTTCAGTAGTAGGTTTTACGATAAAAGCTTACTGTAGAATGAGTAGCATGAAAATTATATGCTATATAACGCAAAAAGTAAAAATGATGAGATTTGAAGTGAGCCATTCTATAACTGAAAATTTAAAGGTAAAAATGGATATAGGTCAATTTAGAAATATTAGTAGCTGAAATAAGAAAAGCGGGATTAAATGAATAATCTCGCTTTAAACTTTAAATATTAAATAAGGCTTTGTCTATAAGGACGAATGCAATAAGATAAGACGACTTGAAATTGCAATAATTAATTATTCTTTAATTAACTACACTGAACACTTTAAGTTTCAACGTTGACTTATTTATTTTATCCGTTCTTTAATCAATATAATTTTGCTTATTAGTTCTTTACTAACTTACTAAAGTAATTTGCTCCTTGTTTTGAAGTTGCAATTAACACATAACTTCCAGCTGAAAGTCTTTCGATATTGATTAACTTTTCAGTGCTGTTGTCAGAAAGCAACATTTCTCCTGCCATTGAGTAGATTTCAATTTTGGTAATTTCTTCATCCAAGTTTATCTGTACATAATCCGTAGCTGGATTTGGTTGAATTGACATAGGTTGTGCTGTAATTTCCGTTAATGTATTATTCACAAATATGGTGTAATACCAAGTTCCGCGGAATAAAGAAAAGTCAGTATTTGTTACATGACTAGTTGGTCTGTCATTATTCATTAAAGTGAAAAATTCTTCTGAATAAAGGTTGTCAAAAACCATATATGCGGAATAGAAAAAATCATAAGGACCAATGAATTCTTCGTCAAGAAACGGAGCAGAATCCATGTAAGTAGTAATATAACTATTTTCTGTATCCAAATCATTATAGACAACACTATGAGTTTGAGTCAAATTATTATCATCGAATCCTAAACTATCCTTAAACCCTTCACTTGGATAGAGCAAATCTGTATATAACCTTTCTATTAATTTATCATCCAAATAATCAAATTCATATATTTCTGTAACATCCCCTGAGTAATAAAATACATCATAATAAAGAATTGAATCTAATTTACTTTCTGCATTATATCTAAATTCTTTATCGAAATAAACAAAAGGATATCCTCCATAATCTTCTGTTGTTTTTACATCTTGAATCTGTCCATTTTCTGAAGTTACATCTATATAGATATTAACATCGTATCCATAAGATTGATAAAATCCATTAACTGAATCCAATTCGTTTTCCATGTTGTACACAAAACCATAATTAATTATATTTCCATCTCCATCTGAATATTTCCAATTTGAAAAGTCCCCATTTTCATTATAAGTGAATTCAAAATCAATGTCTCCTTCTTCTAAACCAATTAAAGTGCTTAACCTGTCTTCTTCATCATAAGTGAATTCCAAAGGATAGAATTCTCCCGTATCAAGGTCTTCATAAACAATACTATCAAGTCTTAATATTTCTTGACTGCTTGCTATAGTGAAAAAAGAAGTTAATAGTATAAGTGTAAGTAAGTATTTCATATTAATATTTTAAATGATTCACTGTAAATCAATTGGTAAGGTATATGTATAAAGTGTAATATTACTTAATTATTTTGAATGGTACAAGAGGTAAACCATAACTATTATATAAAGCAATCTTTCCCGGATTGATCATCCACCCATGATACAAAATTGACCAATCTATATCTTTTACATCTACAATTATCCTATCGTCATTCCATTTTGCTTCAACATCGCGATATTTTCCTGTTTTATCAAGCACATGAAATGTAGTTAAATCTCCTTTTGAAATAACTCCATCACCGGTATTTTGAAGAAATATTTCAACTTTATTACCAGTAATTTTATGGCTTTTATATCTCAAATTTTTATAATCAATCTTTCTACCATATTCAATTGACATAGCCGCATTTGCTAATCTTTCTCCTACCGTTTTTTTATTCCTAGGATGAATGTCATCAGCTTTTCCTAAGTCAATAGCGGTAGCCATTCCAGTTTTATTAAGAATCAAAGCTCCATCCTGTCCATCTCTTATCTCACCCCAATGACTGTATCCTGGCTCCATCTCTTCCAAATAATTAGCCAATTGGACAAAACAGAAACTTAATTCATCATTCCACTCTACTCGATATGAAGTAATCATTGATTTGAAACAATCTCCATATCGTTCTGCTGATTCTTTAGTCTCTGCATTCGTTTCACCTTGATACCATATTACTCCTGCAATAGGATAATTTATTAATGGATGAACCATAGCGTTGTATCTATTCGTTGGAATTCCATTGAATGAAGCCGTTTTAGGCCTTTCCATATAATCAGCTGTCCCTTCTTTCATTTTCCATTCACCCGCCAAGGATTGGTATTCGCCGTTAATATTTATATGCACCTTTTCTTTCTCACCCCATATTCCTCCTCCATATCCATCGTCTCTCACTCTTACATGAATAAAATTCTCTTTCCTTAGCATCCTCGCATCAAAGCTATATACTCTATCCGTATTCCATCCATTTGTAATCCTGCCTATCTCCACACCATTCAAAAAAGTAATATCTGAATCATCAATAGCAGCCAAACTAACACTAACTTCACTATTCTGCTCCGGTAACTGATCCAAAGTAAATGAGCTTGCCAACCATACTATCCCATCCAAATTCTCATGTCCTTGTTCTTCCCATTTACCTGGAACTTCTATAGATTCCCAGTCTTTAAATAAGCGCTCATTATACCATTTTTCTTTCATCCCTTGATCTGCTATCTCTAGTCCTTGAGACCATTCTTCTACCGTCTTTTGACTCTTCTTTAAATCAAAATCGGAATCTCTAAATGCAATAGCTTTTGAATATTGAGTCGGAAATTTTTCCAACGAACTTAATGACATCCATCCTTCTATATCTGTGCCTCCCCAACTATTATCAATTATTCCTATTGGAACCGCCAATTCTTCATTTAAGACTTTACTGAAATGATAAGCTACTCCTGACATTTGACTTATCGATTCAGCTGTTGCAACATTCCATTCCAATTCAGGCAATGTATCCAATGGCACATTTGATACAATATGTGGAAGTTTTATCATTCTTACATTTGGAAAAACTTCAGCTCCTAACTCTTCTTCATAACTGTCGCAATTCTTCAAAGACCATTCCATGTTTGATTGACCACCAGCAAGCCATACTTCTCCTAAATATAAATCGTTAATCTGTTCATTATTTACTTTAAGGATATACGGCCCGCCAGCCTCCATTGCAGGGAACTCGATTGAAAATGTTCTACCAGGTCCTACAACTCCTACCTTTTTCTGGCCGTTTAGTTCAGCTACTATAGTTTCTCCTTTTGGGGCTTGACCCCAAATCTTAATTGGTTTATTTCTCTGCAAAACCATATGATCGGCAAATAATGAATGAAGTTTTACTTCACATAATCCACTATTGCTAGGTAGTGATTTAACCTCTGATGTTGCTTTTGAAGAAATTATATCTTTATCAGAAGTTTTTGATTGAGTTTTAATAGAATTACAAGACAGGACTGTCCCTAAGACGAATAGGAAAATTAGCTTTTTCATTTTAGATTTTGAATACCTGAACTTATACAGGTTATATATTGAAAGTTTATAAATTTCTTCTACTTACTTCTTCTTGAATTATTTTCAACTCTCTACCCATTTCTCCAGAAACAGATGAGTTTTCTCGAGCTCTTCGAATTAAGTAAGGTACCACATCTTCTATTGTCCCATATGGTAAATACTTAGCAGCATTGAATCCTTCAGCAGCTAAATTGAATGAAAAGTGATCGCTCATCCCAAATAATTGACAAAAGTTCAAATGTGGATGGTTACGTTCTATCCCTTTGTCAATAATCATTTGAGCTTGTAATTTTATACTCTTTTCATTGTGCGATGCATTACAAGAAGAAATGCTTTTATAGTTTTTTACACAATATTGCAAAGCGTTATTATACATCTTGTCAGTCGCTTCTTTTCCTGGATTTATAGGTGAGGGATAATTCATTTCTTTTGCCCGCAAACCTTCTTTTTCCATATATGCGCCTCGTACTAATTTGGCACCTAAAAGATAACCTCCTTCTTGGGCTCTTTTATGAGAATCTTTTAGATATTGAAGTTTGTCTTTTCTATATAGCTGATAGGTATTGTAGATGATGACTTGCTCTTTATTATAAGTTGCCATCATTTCTTCTACTAATTTGTCAATTGTATCTTGTATCCAACTTTCTTCAGCGTCAATAAATAATCCAACTTTTAATTCTTTTGCCCGACTACAAATATTGTGAAGCCTTTCCACTAACTTATTATATTGTTCTTGCTCTCCTTCATTAAAGGGTTCATTTGCGTCGCATTTTTCAAGAATATTGTTTTCTACCAATCCTGTTATTTTTGCAACAACACATGGTACGCTCTCGTTTGCGGCAGCAAATTCTATTGCTCTTATAAATTCAGAAGCTGTGTTATTTAAATCTTCTTCATCGCTTTTTCCCTCAGCTCCATAATCTAAAACTGTAAGTACATTAAACTTAAATAATTGATCTATATCTGTTTGACAATCCAATAAATTTTCACCTCCAACAAACTGTTCGAAAATTGTTTTTCTGATAATTGGTTTGCTAAAAGGAAGACGTAATTTAATCGCTAATAACCCAAGTTTCGAACCTAAGTTAACCAATGTAGTTTTATTCATTAGTTTGAATAAACGAAGCATTTTTTTGAGCTGCTTGTCTGATTTATGAGAGAATGCAATTTTTGTATTGCTAAAATCTAAATGTAGTTCCGACTTGGGTTCTGATGCCATTTCTGTATTAAATGTTACTATTATTCCAAATTTTCCAAGCCGCTTCAGCTTGTCCTTTTAGCATGGGAAGACCATTCATTATTTTGCATCCTGCTTCTTCTCCATGTTTCAAAAATAGTGTTTTTTCAGGATTATAAACTAAGTCAAATAATAAATGTTTTTCGCTAAGATATTTATAAGGAATGTCAGGACATTTATCTACATCAGGATATGTTCCTAAAGGAGTACAATTAATTATTAGTTTATGCTTTTCTAAAAGTTCTTTATTAATTTCTGAATAAGCTATGTCACCAGAAGTACGAGAAGCTATAGTTGGTTTTATACACAATTTATGTAATACAAATTGAATCGCTTTTGAAGCACCGCCAGTTCCTAAAACTAAAGCAAATTCTATATCTTGATCACCTATCAATTTGAGAATAGATTCTTCAAAGCCTATGATATCTGTATTGTAGCCTTTTAATTGACTTCCGTCAAAAGAAATGGTATTCACTGCACCTATTTCCCTTGCATATTCATCAAGTTCGTCTAGAAAAGGAATCACAGATTCTTTATATGGGATAGTAACATTTAAACCTGAAAATGTATGAGTTGAAATCAATGCTGAGAATTGATAGATATGGTCTAATTCAAAAAGCCCGTACTCTGAGTCTTTTATCGATTCCGCCTCAAATTTTTTTGTAAAATATTCTTTTGAAAAACTATAAATTAGTGTTTTTCCTATTAAGCCGTATAACTTCATTATTTTCCTTTCCCTTTTATCAATACGACTAAAGTGTAAAAAATAATTTTAATATCTAGCGATAAGGACATGTTTTCTATGTAAAGAATGTCAAATTTTAATCGAGCTAGCATTTGCTGGAGATTACTTGCATATCCATATTTTACCATTCCCCATGAAGTAATACCTGGTCGCACTTTCAACAAATGTCGATAATAAGGAGCTTCTCGCATTATTTTGTCAATAAAAAATTTTCTTTCTGGACGAGGGCCAACTAAAGACATGTCACCTTTCAAAACATTAAAGAATTGAGGTGTTTCATCGATTCGCCATTTTCTCATAAATCTACCCCACGGAGTTGTTCTAGGATCTTCTTCATTGGAAAGTTGTGGTCCATCTTTTTCAGCATCTACATACATTGATCGAAACTTAATGATGTTAAATGGCTTACCGTTTATTCCTATTCGTTCTTGTAAAAAGAATGCAGGACCATAACTTGAAATTTTCACCTTAATAAAAGAAAAAATATACAGAGGGAGTAGTATGATTATACCTAGTAAACTAAAAAAGATATCAATTGCTCTTTTTAATACCCATTGCCATTGAGGCATTAATTGTTGATCTATCTCTATTAAAACCGCTCCATACACATGATTCATTTTAACGGTTCCCAAAAGAATATCATACATGTCAGGAATTATCTTCACAAGTAACCTATCTGCATAATCATCTAGAATATTGAGTATTTCTTGTAAACGATTATGTTCACTAGTTTCAATAGCAATAATTACTTCTTCTATATTTTCAGTTTCAATAATATGTGCGAGATTTTCAATCTTCCCTTTTCTATCTAAATGAATTGATAGATCATTATCTATTTTTCCATTTGAATCTATATAGCCAATAAAATTATGACCTAGAGAGAAAGGTCTACTTGCAATCTCCTCATATAACTCAAGGGCCGTACTTTCTCCACCAATTATAAGCGTATTATACAATACTTTGCCAGCTTTTAAACGCCTGCTAGCTTGCGTTAATAATACCATTCTGACGATAGAAGTTAATAGAAAATGGATGAGAAATAAGGTCGCAAAACTCTTAATATAGGATATGTAATTTAAAACCTTATCATCAAGAAGTATTGTGAAAAATATAACAAGACTACCAACAAAACTTAAGCTGAATGTATTTATTAAAGTCGTTAACCTACTGTAACGATAAATGTCTTTATATTTTTCGAAAATTTGATATAAAATAATCCAAAAGAATGGAATTAGAAGTAATCCCCAATAAAAATTACTATCTGAAAAAATCTCTTGAAAATCGATTGTCCCATTTTCTGCATACTTCCTAAAAATGAAATATAATAGCCACGACAGAAATGCCGTGATATAATCAGCGATTCGATATATAATGAGTTCTTTTCTTCGGCTTCCTTTCATCTTATTGTTGATGTAGGATTTTTGCATTATCTATATAGGTTTTCTTAGCAGAATCCCCTGTCCCTCCTTCAGACCTAAAATAAAGTCTATACCCTTCGGCAGGCACACTTTGAATTAGTGGAGTTATATCTAAATACATTTTTCGCCAATCGCTCTGAGCATTTAATGAAATAAACGGAATCTGAAAAGCAAGTCCATTCCCTTCCGCCTGCATACCCATTACTATAGAACCTGTAGATTTATAATTAAATTCAACATAAACATCTTTTCCATCGTTATCTAAACCTGTAAAAAGAAAATTTGAAGCAGTTAGTATTTCTCCATTTTCTTCAGTTGTAATTAAACAACTATGCGTCCCATTAGCAGCTTCTGCATTGGTGCGAATAGTCACCGTACTGTCAATTTCGTCAGCATCAAAGTTTAATGAATTCCCTGATTCAAATGTCTCTACATAATCAAATACTACTGTGGATAAGTAATCGAATTCTGGCGTAATATCATAAATTTCTCCTACTTCAAAAGTCTGTGTTAAACTATAAGTAGTCATCAATGGGTAGGTAGTAATCTCAGTTACTTGACCATTCTTTTGAAACGCTGGAAATATTGTGATTGTGCTCGATTCCAACGTAGGTATCACAGCTATCTCAACAGGTAATTCATAATATCCAATAGAAAAATTTTCGAAGAAAACTTCCACATAATCAATCCTATGATTTCTAGGACCTTGGTCTAAGTCATGGATAAATGTTGCTTCGTTTATATTAATAAATGCTGGTTCTGGACCTTGCACTGCAAAAGGATTGCACGAAGTAAGGCACACAGAAAAGAAACAAAGTAAGTAAGCGTATAAAATTAAATTTTTCAATCTATTATTTATTGAATTTCATTAGTATATACCCAAATAGAACGACTAAACCTAGTAAAACGCTTGTCATACGAAAGCCATTTTTTAAATGAGCAACAAATTCTCTGATTATAGCTTCATGTTCAGGATAAGTAGGGATTATTTTCGTCTCAAGTGTTTCTTTCACCATAAGATCCCTAGCTCTTGCTTCTACACCTGCTTGAACCATTTTTCTATATGAACGCATCACTTTCAATCTGAAATATATATTTAAGATTAACATTGATGCAAAACACGCAAGCACGACATACAAGAGGGTATCTTCCACTTTTTTTATTTAGGCTGCAAAATTAAGCTTTCATTTATATTTAACAAGAAACTAGCTCATGAACAATTATTCATTTTTGTGCTTTCATATTTAGATTCAGTAATCATTTGATTTACGATATACTTTACGAGCTTTTATTGACTGTTTTGAGGACTTTATCTTTTTTATTCAATAGAAAACTTATTTTTACAACAAGCAAAATTTGATTTACTCTATGAATAGGCAGATACTACATTTCTTTATTACCCTTTTATTGTTTCTTTTTTGTTTTTGGGCTCAAGCCCAAAAGGTAGAGTTGTCCTATTACTTGCCCGATGTAACCTACAACTCAAAAATAACTACTCCTGAAGAATTCCTTGGCTGGCAACCAGGCGAATGGCATATTAGTCATGATAAATTAACATCGTATTTTCAATTACTTGCTTCGCAATCTGATAGAATGCAAATAACAGAATATGCAAGAAGTTATGAAAATAGGCCTTTAATTTATTTAACAATTTCCAATGTTGAAAATATGAACAACATCGAGGAAATACGTAAAGATCATGTGAATTTGACAGTGGCAGCTGAATCTGGAAAGTTGAATATTTCCGAGATGCCAATTGTACTTTACCAAGGTTATAGTGTGCATGGAAATGAAAGTAGTGGAGCTAATGCGGCAGTTTTATTGGCTTATTATATGGCTGCAGCTCAAGGCGAAAGAGTTGAAAAATTGTTGAAAGAATCAGTAGTTTTACTCGATCCTTGTTATAATCCGGATGGATTACACCGATTTTCTTCATGGGTAAATATGCATAAGAGTAAAACGTTAGTTAGCGATCCTTCAGATCGAGAATATAATGAAACATGGCCTGGGGGTAGAACGAATCACTATTGGTTTGATTTAAATCGTGATTGGTTATTATTGACTCATCCTGAAAGTAGAGGACGAATCAAGACTTTTCATCATTGGAAGCCCAACGTTTTAACCGATCATCATGAAATGGGAACGAATTCTACATTCTTTTTTCAACCTGGTGTTCCTGAACGTACAAACCCTAACACTCCTCAAATCAATCAAGATCTTACCGAAGATATCGGAGAATTTCATGCAAAAGCCCTTGATAAAATTGGTTCTTCTTATTATACAAAAGAATCTTTCGATGATTTCTACTATGGGAAAGGCTCCACTTATCCTGATATACAAGGTAGTATTGGTATTCTGTTTGAACAAGCAAGTTCAAGAGGTCATTATCAAGAATCAATAAACGGAATTTTAGATTTTCCTTTTACAATCAGAAATCAAGTTGTTACTAGTTTTTCTACACAAGATGCGGCTTTAGAATTACGAGAAGAAATTCTGAAATTTCAAAGAGATTTTTATCAAAATGCAGCGTCAGATTCAAAAAAAGATAAGTCTGTTTACGAAATTAATAAAGCTCCAGATTATAACAAGGCACTTTATTTTGCCAATGTTTTAAGTCAACATGATATTCAAGTATATGATGATGGTGAAATCTCAGGAAAATTCTACGTTCCTATTGATCAAAAACAGTCGAAACTAATTAAGGCTATTTTTGAGATTGTAACTGACTTTAGAGTCAATATTTTCTATGATGTAAGTACATGGAATTTTCCAGCAGCATTTAACATGAAAGTAGTGAATTCTTCACCTGCCAATCGAGCCAATTGGACATTATTCGATAGTGAGAAAGTTGTAAAATATCAAAAAATAATTCCTTCAGAAAACATGGTTTCATTTGCCTTTGAATGGGTGGATATGAATGCGGGAACATTGTTGAATGTATTATTGAAAGATGGTTTTTCGCCACGAATGATGCACGAACCTTTTACTGCAATGACAGTTGACGGAGATCGAAATTTCGACAGAGGTACTGTAGTTGTTAAAGCGGAGGAAGATATTGACTTGTTGATATCAAGGGCAAATGAATATAATGTGAAAGTGTTTGGATTAACAAGTGGGTTTAACCCAAAAGGAGTGATGCTAGGCTCACCTTCTTCCTTTAAGCCTCAAGAGGTTAATGCCTTAATGTTAATAGGAAATGGTGTAAACGCTTATGATGCTGGTGAGATATGGTTTCAAATGGATCAACGCCTTGAAATTCCTCTTTCAAAAATTGAGTTATCCCGATTCAGCAGAGCAAATCTAGAGAGATATAATGTTTTGATTATGCCTGATGGTAGTTATAGAAGTTTGAAAAAAGCAGATATGGATAGGATTAAAAAGTGGGTAGAAAATGGTGGGACGCTTATAGCTTTCAAAAGAGCTATGAATAAGTTGAACGGATCTATAATTGCTTTCGAAAGTATTCCTTCTGCAGAAAGAGAATTTAATACCTATGCGGACAGACAAGCAAAATCAGCTGAGCATGTAATTGGAGGTGCAATCTTTCAATCTAAAATTGATGTTAGTTATCCACTTTTTTATGGTTATTCTAGTGCTGATTATTTTAGTTTTAAAAGAGGTACTTTAGCTATAAAACCTTCAGGGAATGTGTTAGCTAATCCAATGATATATAATGATCCTCCTTTGTTTAGTGGGTATTCAAGTACTGAAAATAAAGATCGTATAAAAAATACATCGGGATTAGCGATTTATGGTGTAGGAAGAGGAAGGGTAGTGTGTAGTTTAGACAATCCTTTGTTTAGGGGATATTGGAGAGGGGGAAATAAACTGTTTGAGAATATGTTGTTTATATCAGGTGCTATTTCTGGTGTAGGGTTAAGAGAAGATTAATGAAGAAGTACGACATAGTAATAATAGGTGGAGGCGCAGCTGGTCTAAATTGTGCAATGGAACTCGCTAATACACGATTTTCTGTATGCTTGGTCGAAAAAGAAATTAAAAACTCCAATGATAGAACTTGGTGTTTTTGGGAAAAGGGAAAAGGGAAATTTGACCACATTCTATTTAATGCTTGGGATAAAATTAATTTTTATGCCGAAACTGAAATGGAAAAATTAACTCTTGATGGATATTCTTATAAGATGATTCGCTCATCTGATTTTTACACTTATGCTCATGATATTATCAATCAAACCAATAATATTGATCGTGTAAAAGGAAAAGTTGAATCCATTGAAGAAACAAAAGAATCAATAACTGTTACATGTGATTCTGAGCTAATAGAGGGAGAATTATTATTAAATAGTGTGATCTTCAAAAAGCCAAATTTGGATAAATACAATCATTTGATTCAACATTTTGGAGGTTGGTTTATAGAAACAGAAGAAGACGTGTTTGATGATGAAACCTGTACTTTTATGGATTTCAGAATTGATCAAGAACAGGACACAAGGTTTTTTTATGTGCTACCTTATGATAAAAGAAGAGCTCTTGTAGAAATAGCCGTATTTTCCAATGATGTATTGGATATGAAAGCTTATGATGTAACAATTCAAAATTATTTAGATACCTATATTAAACCAGGGAATTTCAAAATTGAAGAAAAAGAAATAGGTCAAATTCCAATGACAGATTACCCATTTCACAAAGAAAATACAGAACGCCATATTAGAATAGGTACAGCAGGAGGTTGGGTGAAATCTTCATCTGGTTATGCTTTTAAAAGAATTGTAGATCGTTCAGAATTATTAGTTCAGGGATTGATTAATGAAGAAAAAGTAGACATCAGTTCTAGTGCTTTTCATCGATGGATGGATAGTGTTATGTTGAAAGTAATATCTAAAAACTATACTGGAGGAAGAGAGATATTTCAAAGTATGTTTTCTAAAAGAAAACCCGCTGATATTTTTAGATTTTTGGACGAGGAAAATAATTTTTTACAAGATGTCCGTATGATGTATTCCGCCCCAATACTCCCATTTTCGAAAGCAGCATTATTTTAAAAATTAGTTGTGAACAATTTCCGATCTTTTTCCAAAGTATTAGACTATCTGTATACAAGTTTACCTATGTTCCAAAGGCAAGGTGCTCCTGCTATGAAAAAGGATTTAGGGAATATTAGAAAGTTGTGTTCAGCACTAGGTAATCCACAACAAAAGTTTCGATCGATACACATTGCTGGAACAAATGGGAAAGGAAGTACCTGCCATATTTTAAGTGCTTTATTACAATCACAAGGTTATTCCGTGGGGCTTTATACTTCGCCTCATTATAAGGATTTTCGTGAGCGAGTTAAGATAAATAATCAGTTGATTAACAGGAAATATGTGATTGATTTTGTCAATGAAAACAGAGGAATTATTGAAGAGATAAGACCTTCGTTTTTTGAAATTACTGTTGCTTTAGCATTTCAATACTTTGCAGAAAAACAACCTGATATTGTTATTGTAGAAGTTGGACTCGGTGGAAGGCTAGATAGTACCAATATTATTAGGCCCGAGTTAGCCATAATAACAAATATTTCAAAAGATCATACACAGTTTCTCGGTCATACAATTCCTTTAATTGCAAAGGAAAAAGCCGGTATAATTAAGTCGGGAATACCTGCATTAATAGGGGAGAGACAAGAAGAAACTACAGCGGTATTTGAGGAGAAAGCAGCTAAAGAAGTAACAAAGTTGCTTTTTAGTGATCAATTAGTGGAAGCAATGGCTAAAGGAAATGTTGTTAATTTGGCTTCCGCCAAAAATAAAATAGAGACTGAACTTGATTGGTTTATGGATTATCAAATTCATAACTTACGAACAGCTTGGGCGGCTTTCGAAAAAATATGTACTAAAAAAATTAACCTTGCTAAAGCCAAATCGTTTTTGAAGGAAATGCCTTTGAAAACCTATTTTTTAGGCAGATGGATGAAGTTAAATGATAAGCCACTAACAATTGCTGAAAGTGCTCATAATGAAGCAGGGCTTACAATTGTAATGCAAAAACTGAGTGAACTTAATTACGATAAACTCTACATGATTCTTGGCTTTTCATCCGACAAAGACCTAGATGCTGTGGTTCACCTCTTCCCCAAGAAAGCGCAATACCTTTGGGCGAAAGCCAATATACCACGAGGAATGAATGTCGATTATTTATCGAAGTATGGCAGAGTTAATCACTTGAATGGGAAAGCGTATTCATCTGTTCGTACCGCTTTTGCCGCAGCAAAAAAAATGGCAAAAACTAATGACCTTATTTACATAGGAGGTAGTATTTTCGTAGTAGCCGAAGTCCTTTAAATCTAGGATTCTTCTGTATCTTGTGTTTCTGTAATATCCGCTAATACCTTATTTTCTTCCATTTTAGACAACTGAATCAAATCCCTATTAACTGCAATACTTGCATTGATTTCAAATCCCACTAATAAAATAAAACAGATCAAATTAAACCACAACAAGGTCACAATCAATGCACCAATTGAGCCATACAACTCATTATATCTCCCGAAATTCGATACAAAATATGAAAAGCCTACTGATACTGCAATGATTAAAAAGGTTGCAATATTTGTGCCTACTGAAAAATAACTAAATCTCCGTCTTACAGGGGGAGCATATCGGTAAATTATAGCTACAATGTTGTAAATCAATAAGATAATGATCAACCAACGCAAAGCTCCAAATCCTAGAATCGCCCAATTGTCTAATTCAAATAATAAATCGAGATAATTGATTATTACATGACCAAGAACTATTAAGGCAGAGGAAATAATAAAAAGAGTTGAAACAACAATGGTAAGGCCTACAGCTACTATTCTTTTCTTAATCCAGTTTCTTCTTCTAAATGTTGTTCTATGATCAATTTTTTCAAATCCGCTGATCATACTTAGCATCCCGTTACTCGCAAAAAATATAGCCAGCACTAGACCAAAAGATAATAAACCGCTTCTGGGTCTAGCAACTATATCTTCGACTATCGTAAAGATATATTCTTCACTAGTTTCTGGGAGTAAACCACGAACTGATTCCCTGACATCAAGCGTATATTCAGCAATTGTGGGAATTAAAGGTAATAAAGTGAATAAGAAAATGATTGATGGAAACAATGCAATGAAGAAACTAAAGGTCATTGAATTTGCACGTGTTATTATGCTATCATCCTTGGCTTCATCAAAAATGAATTTCACAACATTGAAAATAGGTACCCCATCAAGTCCTATTATGCTTGTATTCTTTGTCCACCGTACAGTCTTCTTCACTAGAGGGTACTCTCTCCAAAACTTAATATTAAAATACTTTTTCCAGTTATCTTGCACTATGTGGATTGAATGCTTTACCTCAAAAATACGATTTCAAAGCATTAATTATGAATTCTGGTGCGTCACATCGACTTCCATTGGATTTTATAAAGGCTAATTTGACTACTGATCTATTTATAATTTTATTTTCTTCATTAAAAATATCGGTATGAAAATGAATAAAAGAGGCTGGCATTTCTCTAATTTCAGTTTTCAATGTAAGTAAGGAATCATAATATGCAGGTCTTACAAATGCAGATTCATATTTTGCAACTGGAAACAAAATACCATGAATATCCTCCATATCTTTGTAGACTATTCCCATATTTCGAAGCGCTTCGACTCTAGCAACTTCTAGGTAGGCGGCATAATTGCCATAATAAAGATATCCCATTTTATCAGTCTCTGAATATCGGACCCTGATTTGTGTTTGGTGAGTAAACATTAAATTCTTTCTCTTAAAATGGGACAAGTCATACAGTGTGACCCTCCCCTTGCTCTTGAAAGCTCATTGGATGGAAGGTTAATAATTGTGCGTTCTATATCAGAAGATTTTATTTCACCATTATTTAATTTTTTTAGTAACTCTTCGCCATCAACAATTGAATAGCCGTCTTTTTTCAATGCTATATCTGTATGTGGATTTCTATCGTAACTAAATGCAACTCCCGGTTTCACACTTACCATATTACAACCATCAGTCCATTGTTCTCTATCCTGATATGGACTTTTTCCATCACCTGCGAAAATGAATCGCATGTCTGGGTTAATCTCTTCCCACATAAATTCTCTCACAGAATCATATACATTGATTTTTCCGGATTTGTTATGCACTTCCACACGAGAACTCAAGCCATCATAAATGATTGGTTTAAAACACACAATTACATTTTTGTCGATCTGAGTAAAAATGGTGTCGATATGCATATACGATCGATTATTGGGGATTTTAATACGTACAACATTTTCTATAATTCCTCTTCGGAATAATTCTTTTGCAAGTGATTGTATTGCGTGATCACTCGTTCTTTCACTACTGCCTATTAGTAAGTAGTTTTCATGAAACATCATAACGTCACCACCTTCTACGCTTACAACCTCTCCAGATTTGCTAGGTGGGAATTTTTCTATATTGTTGAGATTGATCAGTTTGTCATTTTCTTCCATTCCTGCGAATGTAGGATGTGTGTATAAAATGAAACGGGTCAATAAATTTTCGCGAAATCTAGCTTCTTTATTTGCTTTTGAGATGATGATATGATCCTTAACTGTTATTGCTATATCTCGTGTAAATATGAAATTCGGGATCGGATCGAATAGGTATCTTTCGTCTTTTTTATGATATCCTGAGATAAGTGTTTGGGCTAAATCTTCGTTAGATAAGTCAGTTAAAAAGCTTATAAATGATTCTGGAAGCTCCTCATAGCGAATAATCTTTTTGAGAAAACGGTTAGTTGTTTCTTTGTTGACACTCAGTGCTTCTTCTAGTAATTCATGGACATAAATTAATCCACCTTTTGAGCTTGACTCATTACTTACAAAATGTTTTAAAAGGCCTGTAAATACATCGTGTTCGTATTGCATTCGTGGCAAGTGAACGATATCATCGAATAATAATTCTTCGGCTCTTTTTGGAGAAATTCTTGCAATGCCCTCGTCGGGCCTATGAACTAAAACACTTTTAAGTTGGCCTATTTCCGAGTTGCTGTATACTTTCATTTGATTAGATTTTCGCAGGTTTATCTTAGGAGGATTAACCAAGGACGAATATATAAAAATTGTGGATAAGTTGCATACGCAAACAATTGTAGAAACTGGTATGATAATTGCACATATTAAGAAAAATTGTAATATGAAATATCTTGTTCTATTATTTTTAAGTTTTTCTTTTATTTCAGGGGCTTTCGCCCAAAATAAAAGTTTATTGAACATCAATGATGGAGGTTCTATCATAAAAGACAGAGTGGAAGTGCCTGATGGATTTATTCGTCCACCTTTTCCGGAGAGTTCATTTCAAAACTTTTTGAGGTCATTGCCTATGAAAAAGGCAGGATCAAAAGTTATGAAATATGATGGCTATTCTAAATTTTTCGATTGTTATGCTTCAGTTGTAGATATGGATTTTCCTATGGAAACAGATGTAATACATAGTGAGCATACTATTCAATTAATAAGAAGTTTATACTTCTACAAAACCGAAAAATATGACTTGATGCGGTTTTCTTATGACGATAATAGGAATATGGATTTTTTCGAATACGGAACTGGTATTCGTTTCGTTTGGCAAGACTCTTTATATGTAAAAGAAGAGATTGCATCAGAAGACTTTTCCATTAATGCCTTTAATAATTATCTGGGAGATTTATACGGAGAAAGCACCACAAGAGGATTGAAAGCTGATACTAGAGAAATAGAATTTGGAGAGATGAGTGTTGGAGATTTACTTCTTCAACCAGGTAATCAACATTCTAAAGGGCATGCCGTGATGGTCATGGATATGGCGGTTGATCCTTTGACAGGAGAGCGCTTGGTCTTATTTGGTCAAGGATTTGAACCTACTCAAGATTTTCATATAATTGATAATCCATATGAAGAAGATATTTCGCCTTGGTATAGGATAGAGGAGGACGCCCATTTTTTTTCTACTATCCAGTGGACTTTTAGGAAAAAGCATTGCCGGAGATTTTTGATTAACGCAAATGCAGAATCGTATTTGAATGCTTTGCAATTACTAGAAGAGGAAGAAGATACGGAAGAGTAGGGTGCGGGAAAGTTATCTCCTATGTTTTAACTCATCCCCAGCCCTTCTCTTGAGAAGAGAAGGGAGCTTGATTGTATATTTTATCAGAATCATTCATTTAAAGAATCATCCAAGGGGTCAGGACCCCTTGTCTATATAATACAATCAAATATCATCTTAAGTACATCCTCTCTGAGATCAGAGAGGAAAGAGGTGAGTCGAAAACAAA
>CAYOIL010000013.1:26025-29779 GCA_964403985.1 uncultured Saprospiraceae bacterium | reverse complement strand
CCTAAGCATAATTCGTTACCTACTAAAGGAGGATCAAAAAGGAATCCATCGAATTCAGGATCTGGTTCGGAAATCATGCCGACTTCTAGACCTATAGATCCAACAGTTACTTCAATGGTTAGATCACATACAGAACCACCAAAACCATCTACATAAATTACATAATCTTCTCCAATTACATAACTGTCGTAAGAAATAGTAATAAGACCTGTATTAGCTCCTGAATTACATTCTAGTTCAGCACCATTTGCACAACCAGTTCCAGCCTGAGCCATTCCCCATTGTATTCCTGCTCCCATCCCAGAAGGATTAGAACAATTTTGCGCTAATAATTCGAAAATAATTTCTGTTGATCCAGCAGTAAATGCAAAAAAGGTAACATTTTGAACGGTACCAGCTCCACATAATGAATATTGCCCGGCACCATCTGGAGCACCCATTGACATATCAATTTCTAGTCCTCCTGCGAGATCTGCATCGCAAATTGCCACTGGATTATCACAAGTTCCGGGGGGATCAAGTGTACACTGTGAATGAATATTAAAAGAAAGTAATAGTAGTAGTAGTGTTAGACTAAGTAAACGTTGCATCATATTGTATAAGTCTAAATTTGTTTAAGTCAGACAAATGTAACGAATGTAGTCTATTTTAACGAACAATTAACCGACTATTCATGTACATTGCAATACATATGATTATATACTATGCGTACTTTACTTCATCACTGTAATATCTCCTCTTATTATCCTTATATCTCCATTAATCATTTCTACTTCCGCAACATATAAATAAACACCTCCTACAACACTTCTATTAAGATGTCTTCCATTCCAACTTTCACCAGATCCTGGCACAAAATTTTCATCTTGAAACACACGTGAGCCCCATCTGTCATATATTCTGAAAGAATTCACCATCGCAACATTTGGAGAAATAGGTATAGTAAAGTTGTCATTTATTCCATCATCATTGGGAGTAAATATATTCGGCACGTATAATTTAATTTCATCATCAACTCTAATAATCATTTGATCTTCGTCAGTACAACCATCTTCATCAATTACGAAAACAGATACAACCATATTTTTTCCTGGCACAAAATTAAAGTCTGTACAGAAGTTACAATCTATAACACTTGCTGGTTCCCATAGAATTGAAGCTACATCTATTAAAGGAATATTAATGTCAGCAGTAACTGATACTTCTTCTCCTAATAACACATCTACATCATCTCCTAAACTCACGTCAATTTGATTTTTCTCTTGTAGAACAACTAATGAATCTACAACACAACCAAAACTATCTTTTACAGATACAATGTAATCTCCTGCATTTAAACCTTCAAATAAACTATTTTCAGTAAACGAAGTTCCTTCTAGTGCATACCTAAATGGTGCAATTCCACCACTTACTCCTGCGACAAATATTTCTCCATCTTCTATGTCGTTACATGTTTGAATTTTAAAGTCTAAATCCATTGATTCAAGCGTTGATTCTTCTCTTTCTACAACTAAGGTTTCTGTATTTATACAGCCATTACTTTCATTTTTAATAGCTAATAGATAAGTTCCTTCACCTTGAATTAATGGGTTTAAAGTATTTTCTCCGAATGATATTATTCCATCATCTGTTTTCCATTCATAGGATATTCCAGGACCTACATCACTTCCTTCGCCTGTTATATTTACAGTATTGATATCACATAAAATTCTACCTATTTGATTTACAACTACATTTGGATATAGAGTATCAATTAATATTTCAACAGAATCAACTGTAATACATCCATTATTTCCTGTAGCAGTAAAAACAAAAGTCCCGCCCAATTCTGTTATAAATGATTCTTCATCTGTTGAAAAACTATCATTGTTTGACCATAAAACACTTTGAATATCACCTGACACTTCTGCACTAACTGCTGTAGTTGAATCTTGACAAGAAATATTATTTAAAAAGTTTAAAGATACATCTGGATAAACTGGAGTATTAAATACTTCTAGTTCAACTTGTGTTGAACATCCATTTGGTCCTATTGCTGTTACAAAATATTCTCCTTCCATATCAGTTAGTACTGATACTCCTGTTGAATCAAAGCCATTTGGTCCTAACCATTGAATAATCACATCGTCAGTTGTACTTGTAGCTGTCAGTAATATAGGTTCATCAAGACATGATAAAGTATCATCCACAACAACTATATTCGGCATTTCTAAATCTTCCTGAATATCAACTGATTCGATAGTTGTACAGCCATTTGATCCTGTAATAGTTACAAAGTATTCGCCTTCATTTTCAACGACAACATTTTGTAAATCCGAGTTAAAAGAAGGGCCTTCCCAAGAAAAAGTAGCCCCAAGATCATCAATAGAAATTAGGATATCTGCTTTTTGATTATCACAGTTAATATCTTCATTTTCTAATTCAACTTCAGGTTCATCAAAATCTTCAAAAATTTCAAAATCTAAAGTTGATTCACAATCATTTTCTCCTATGACTGTCAAAGTATATGCTCCTCCTTCTTGAATATCAGCACTAGAATCCATAACAGAAAAGCTATTGGGTCCTGTCCACTCAATACTTTCTAATGCTACGTCTGAAGTAAACGAATAATTTAATATTGAATTATTACAATCAATAGTATCTAAATTATCATTAATTGCAATAATAGGTTGTTCATTATTAATACCAATATAAGCAGTATCACTAAATGTACAATTATTTTCACCTGTCCCAACAACTATATATAATCCTTCTTCTGTAACTACATTTTGGGCATTTGAAGAAGTATAACCATTTGGTCCTGTCCATTCATAGGTTACATTTGGCGTAACTTCTGCTACATCTATAAATAGTTCTGTTTCTCCACATACTAATGTATCATTAATCGCAGAGAATTCTGGTACTTCCCCAGTAAATGGAATATCCAAGGCAATAGAATCAGAACAACCATTTAAACCAGTTACAATATAAGTGTAAACACCCGGAATTTCTACTGTAATTTCAGATTGATCAAAAACATTTATTGGGCCAATCCATTGAAAACTTGCATCCGTTGTTGTTGTTGAACCTGTTGCAATTGATTGAGTATTTACACAATCCAAATCGTTACTAAAAGTTGCTGAAACATTGGGAAGTTCTCCATCTTGATCAATTGTAATTATTTCTTCTGTTGTACATCCATTTTGAGCTGTAACAACAACTGTATATTGCCCTTCGGCATCGATCAATGGCGATTTTTGATTACTGGTAAATCCATCAGGTCCTGACCATGAATAATTTACTCCAATAGTTGTACTTTCTATATCAATTAATAATGTTTCTGTTATACAATTAAAACTTTGATCTTCAACTTGTACATCTGGTTCTGTTAAATCTTGAGTAATCGTTATTGAATCTATTGATTCACATAAGCTTGAAGCGTCTACTAAATCAACATAATAAGTACCTGGAGAATTAACAGTTATTGTGAAATCATCAGAAATAAAGTCGCCATTTTCATCTGTCCAAACGTAATCGCTAAATCGAGAAGCAGCAATTGAAATTGCAGATTCTAAATTACTACAATCCAATTGGTTAGGTGCACTGATAAAGGAATTATTAGAAACCGTATCCACAATAATAAATTCACTATAAACTTTAAAACAACCCTGATCATCAGTAATAATTAATTCATAATTTTCTGATGTTTGGCTTGTAACAAATGAATCGATAGTTACTGCACCAGTGGAAGCTGTCCATTCATAATCTAATTGTT
>CAYOIL010000013.1:0-26015 GCA_964403985.1 uncultured Saprospiraceae bacterium | reverse complement strand
TCAGAAGAAATAGCTGAAATGAAACCTTCATCCACAAGGCAATTAACATTTTGTCTTTCAAAACTTACATCTGGAATATTATTTTCATATAAAAGTATATGACCATAAGATTCTGTACAACCACTTGGTGTAAAAACAGATAAAGTATATGTACCAGCATAACTTGCTAAAATTTCATCCACATTGGCACTATTAATACCTGGTCCTTCCCAAAGAATACTATCGATTAATGAATCATCTCCTACAACATTAAAACTTAAAGTAGCTTCACCATCTGTACAAGCTATTATCTGATCTTGAACAACTTCTATTTGTGGCAAATCTTCTATTATTTCTTCTATATCAAATGATTCTTCAATCGTACAACCTGCAGATGTCAAGACCAAATCAAATGTTCCTGGATTATTAATTGTAAAAACTTTATTATTTGAAGTAGAACCATTTGGTCTTATCCATTGAATAATAGCATTTGGATCATCAATAACCACTTCTAGTAATCCAGATTGGTTACATAATAAATCTTGAGAGATTACTGAATATTCAAATTCAGTAGGATCTCCTAATATTTCTATTTGGAAAACATCACTACACCCGAAATCATCTGTTGCTACAACCTCATAAATTCCAGGTTCTCCAACAATGGGGTTTTTACCATCGAAAGTAAAACCATTAGGTCCTGTCCATTCATAAGAAAGAGAATTATTAGAAGATGACACTTGAATAGTAACTAAAGGATTTCCACATGATAATTCGTCCGCAGAAAGTGATAATTCTGGTATGCTACCTGCCTGATTAACAATTATTGATTTAACTGTTATGCATCCATTATTGGCAACTACCGTTGCTGAGTATACACCTGGAACATCTACGTTTATGTCGGTTTGCGAAGAACTAAAATTACCAGGACCATCCCATGAAACTGAAGCTGTAGGTAAATTACTGTCCAATTCTAAGTCAATATTAGGTGTAGAACATGTAATTGTTCCTCCCATAATTTCTACTTCTGCAGCATTAGAATTAGCAAATATTTCAATAGAACTTGATTGTTCACATATTCCATCATTTATTGTTAAGATATACGTGCCTGCCTCATTAACTATTATAGAGTTAGCTGTACTATTTCCAGTAATACTTCCTCCTATACTAGACCAAGTTAAACTTGAATTGCCATTAGTTACAGAATTATTGCTTGATAAAGTAATATTAGGATCTGAACAATCAAGCATAGTACTTGATGCTGAAATTTCGGATTCTATATTACTTGTACTAAGATTTAAGTTATAAATACTATCACATCCACTTGATTGAGGAACACTAACTATATATTCTCCAGCTTGATCAAAAACTTCACCACCAATTGGAAAAGTTGAACCTTGACAAATTGTTACATCTAAATCTACTTCAATATTATTTTGACTAAGTGTTGTAGTAATACAATCTGTATTTACTGCAGCACAAATTGATGGAGTTTGACTTTGTATTTCATTAATTAAAGATGAGTAACCTTGACTACTCAAATCTTGCAATGCACTTACATCACTAGATTTTACAGAAATTCCACAAACTTGATACTCTCCTTCTGCAAAACCACTAAAATTTAAAATTGAACTAATCTCTAAAATAAGATCATTCTGACTTATGATGTACATGAACTCATTCTCAAATCCAGGTGCACCGTTTGGAAAATTGGTTGTTAATTCAATGTTTGAATTATCATTAGAGCAAACAAAAAGTTCATCTATTTCAAATTCGCCTGCATCAGCAGTACACAAATCACAGTTAATTCCTTCAGAATCTGTAAAGAAAATGGTAGCATTTAATAATTTCCCTTCATCAAAAAGTGTGTTATCTAGTATTTGAAAATTCCAGTTTCCATTTATAGAACCTGAATCAAAATTCTCAAGACAACCAGAGAAAGGATGATAAGACCCTGAATATTCTCCCAAGTTTCCCCAATCTTGATTATTACTCCAAACAGACGAAAAACCAGGATCTGGATTAACAGCACCAGCACATGGTACAAATAAAACCTCCCAATCAGTTAATGAAGTATTACCGAAAGATCCCGTAGGACCAACTAATACAATAGATTGGCCAGAAGGAGAAGTGAGTTCAATTGTTAAATCACCAATTTGGCTATGTTCAAATTCTAATAATATCCCAGCCACACTTTGATCGCCAGATAAATCATCATTTGTCGCACCTTCAATAAGTAAATTTGCTGAAAGTGGAGTTAAATCAATTATATCCAATGACTCCGTGATAGAACACTGAGAATAAGAAAAATTAATAAAAATTAGTAGTAAAGGTATTGATAACCAATATCTTAATTTCATAAAAAGGGCTTATCATATTCTAAAATAGGTAGAATAACATCTACACTTAATGAAGACAAGAATATCTTAAGAGTCCCTTATTAAAAATGTTCCTTAAATTAAATATGTCGGCAAAAAGACGTTTTTAATTCACGATAGTTACATCTCCAAATAATAGCTCAACCCCACCACCTTCATAAACTACTTCATATGCATAAACAAATACTCCTGGATTTAGTCTTTTTCCTTTGAAAGTTCCATCCCAACCATAGGATATATCGTTAGCAGGAAATTGTTCTTGAGAAAACACTAATTCTCCCCATCTATTATAAATCCTGAAGTAATTAACCTCTTCAATATCATTTGCTCCTTGAATATAAAACACATCATTAAGTCCATCCTCATTTGGAGTAAAAGTATTTCCTGTATATGAAATATCAATATCCAAACTTCGAATTACTATACATGTGCTGTCAACACAACCATTAATACTTGTTGCAATAACACACACTTCTGCATCTTCTTCTGCGTTTACATTATATGATAGACATTCTGGGCCTTCACATACTATTGAATCATTTACAGTCCAAATCGCTGCTTGTAGATTACTTGCCCCACCAGTAATATCTAAACTGATTAACGTATCTGTAATATTTGTACTAAAAATGCTTTGACCTATATCTGCTAAAAATATATCAGGATTTTCTAATTCTATTTGAACTTCACCAGTACATTCATTTTGGTCTTGAACCAAAACCGTGTAAGTTCCTGATTCTAAATCTAGGAATGAATTTGCATCAGTCCATGTCACACCATTATCAATGGAATATTGATAAGGCCCATTACCTCCATTTGCATCTGCCACTATTGAACCACTATTTTCATCTGTACAGAATGGGTCATTACCTTCAGTTACAACATCAGGAAAATCTGTATTCCTAGTCACTTCAACTGTATCTGTATCAATACATTGGTTGGAATCAGAAACCTCCATTACATAAGTTCCTTCTTGATCAACATTTATTTGAGAATTTGTAGGATTTGAAATATCTTCTCCTTTTATTTCTGTCCAATTGAAACTTAAATTATCACCTATAGAATTATTTGTTCCTATTTCAACTACTAATAAATCACAATTTAACATTGCATCTTCTCCAGCGTCTGCAATAGGTGCCGGTTCAACCAAAACCTCCACTTCTACACTTTCATCTCCACATGGGCTTTGTCCGGTTACTGAATACATAAAAGTATACATACCTGTATTTTGCCCGGTTGTATTAAATTCACCTGCATCATTAAACGCTGATCCTGAAGATGGATCAATAGAAGTTTCAGTCCATACACCTCCTACATCCTCTCCTTCAATTAGACTAAATAAATCAACTTGAGTTCCTACGTTGAAACATACTTTTTGAGCTTCATCAAATATCCCAGGATTTGGTGGCGCTATTATACTTAATGAAACTGTGTTGGTAGAATCACAATTTTCTTTTGGAATATCGAGATTGAATACAAAAACATAATTACCATCACCTCCATTTATCGGATCTATTAAAGTTCCGTTCAATATATCTGCATTCCCTTCTTCTACTGTCCAATAACCTGGTTCAGTTGAAATTTGCAAAGAATCTAAATTAATTAATCCATCATTCAAACATATAGGTTGCAATTCTCCAACTGCTATACTTGGACACAAACACTCTCCTACTTCAATTGTAAGTAAGTATTCTTGATCTTCACAAGGATCTATGGCTATTGAAGTCGTATATGTAAATTCATAAAATCCAGGTAAAACTCCATCAAAATCAACTGATGCTAAATTGCTTAAATCAATTCCTAAACCATCATCATCGTTCCAAAATCCTTGGGCTCCTGATACAAATCCTTCAAAATCAAGAACAGATGTATTATCTCCATCTGAATTATTACATATATCCATAGAAGTCATAACCTCTGCCATAGGCGTCTCTGAACTAGAAACTAGTATTTCATCTACACCTGAACATCCACCAGCATCAGTAACTGTTACAAAATATGTATTTTCTTCAGTAACTTCTATTGTCTGAGAATCACCAAATGTACCCCAATCATATACTTCATATCCTTGACCAGCATCTAAGGTTATAGGATTGTTATCACATATTGCTGTTTCACCAGTTATTGTCGGGGTTAGTTCGGTTGATTCAATCACTGTCGTAAATGTTTCATTTGAACACCCATTCATATCATTTACTATTACTTGATAATCTCCAGGTTGGTCAACTTCTATTGTTGCTGTATTTCCTACTAAATCACCATCTAAATACCAATTTACAACATCAAAATCAGTTTCTAAACCGATAAAAACAGAACCATCTGTACAGAAAGAAAAAGTATCACTAGTTGCTTGTGGAGAAGGAGGTGTAAATTCATCAACTTCAATAATAATACTCCCTGTACAACCATTTATATCTGTTACAATTATATTCGAAAAGCCAACGCTTGAAACATAAAAAGATTCATTTGTATTATTAGTTACATCCACAAGTCCATTATTATCTAAATCAATATCGTAAGACATATATCCATCTTCAGGTGTTATTAAAACTGAATCACCTGGACAGAATGTTGTTTCTCCTGTAAACGTTGGAGAAGGTGGAGTATTTTCTTCAACCTCTATAGTTGCAGTACCTTCACAACCTTCTGCATCAGTTACTGTAACTAAATAAATTCCTGGCTCATCAACCGTAATATTTTGCCCTATTTCATCTGTACTCCATGAATATGTTGAATATCCACTTCCAGCGTCTAATGTTAAACTAGAATTAGGACAGAATGAAGTCTCATTATCTTCTCCAAGTATTTGTGGAACTGGAAGATCATTGATTGTTATATTTTTTATTTGTTCTCCACTACAACCACCTTGATCAAATACAGTAACAGAATAAGATCCTGGATCACATACGGTTATCATCTGAGTAATCTCATCACTAGACCATAAATAACTCATGTATCCAGCTCCAGCATCTAATGATGTACAATCAGATGGACAAATTGCCGTATCTCCAGAAATATTAGGAACTAAGAAGTCTTGGATTGTTACAAACAAAGCACTATTCGCATTACATCCGTTTTCATCAGTTACAATTATATTGTATGTACCTTCATCTGTAACTAACAACGTATCTGTATCTCCGATTACATCATCATTTTCATCAGTCCATACAAACTCTGTAAAATCATCACTTACACTTAATATAGAGGAAGATCCTACACAAAAAGTTGAAGAACCACTTATACTTACATCCGGATCTGTAAAAGGAGGAATTGTTATTGTTTCTTCTCCTGTACAACCTGCAGAACTAGTAACCGTAACTGTGTAAGTACCTGGACCAACCATTATGTCTTCAGTATCCTCATTTGTACTCCACTCATATTCTTCATATTCTTCTAAGGTAGTAATAGATACTTCATCTCCATTACATAAGCCTGTAGGGGCATCAATTTCAGGAGATGGCGGTGGTACCTCTGAAACTGTATAAGTAGCAGTAATTGCACATTCTATAAGATCATCTGTTACTTCTAATAAATATTCTCCTTCTTCTGTAACATTTATTGTTTGTCCATTTAAAAACCCACCAGATGGCGTCGTCCAATCATATGAATAAACAACACCGGGCTCTCCATTAACCGCAGCCGCTTGTAGAAGAATAGATCCACCTGGACAAAATTCACCACTTTCAGGTGTAGAAACAATAAAAACAGTAGGTTCGTCCAAAATATTTACACTCACTTCAGCTTCTCCTGTACATCCAAAATTATCTGTAACAACTAGATTCAAGAAATAATCACCAGATCCAACAATTTGTCCATTATAATTTAAGACTTGTCCTGGAAAACCATTAATCCCTGCACCATTCCAATCAAATGTATAATTTGGTGTTCCTCCTTGAGGAGAACCGCTAAAAACAGTAGTTGGATCGTTAAAACATAATACTGTATCTCCTTCGATTATAACATCAAAACTTGGATTAATAAATAATTGAATATCATCAGTTGCACTACATCCATTTAAATCTGTAACTGTAAGAACATACGTGGAAGATAAAGTTGGCGATGCTTCAGGATTTGCAACGTCATCAATTGAAGGATCACCCCAGTCATAATCAAACAATCCTCCACCTCCTGTAGCTGTTGGGCTTCCGCCCAAAATTGCCTCAACACCAGTACAACCTTCTATATCTTCTCCTGCATCAACTTCTATTGCTGGTAGTACTATTACAGTCACTTCTGATTCTAAACCTGGACATCCACTTTCATCACTTGCAGTAACAAGATAAGTTACGGTTTGGGTTGTAGTAGTATTATTAGTTATTACATCTCCTATTACTTGTCCAGAACCATCCATAGCACCTGAAGTATTTCCTTGATTTAGTACTTCCCAATTAAAAGTTGCGTCATCATTAACTGGATCTGTTTCTAAAATAACACTTAATGCATCTCCCGGGCATATTGTTGCATTTTGAGGAGTAGCCTCAGGTCCTAAACAACAATTTAAAGTAGCTGGAATTTGTGATGGGATATCTTCTCCACATACTGATTGCACATTTGAATTTTGAGCTCCCCATAAACCGGTCTCTCCATCAGCAAATGTGTACATATTTATACTCAAATCAGTTTCTTCAGGAGGCCCTGAACAATCTGTGTATTCTTTAGTCGTAATAGTAAAAACTACTTCCCAAGGCCCCATATCACAGCTACAACAATTTCCATCACCATATGTATTTACTGGAAATCCTCCATTTGCAGAAGCATACCATCCTGCGGGCATTGGATCACCTGTAGCAACGCCTCCTATACATTGACCATCAGATATATGACAAATATCAATATCTCCATCACCATCAAAATCAGCAATATCATAAACAGACGATACTGATGTATAAGTTATTACACCTTGTCCATACCAACTCCAAACAGCTCCTCCAGAATATGGCGTTATATTAACTGTATTGCCATCAAATGAAGCATTATCCCATCCATTACCAAAAATAGGAACAATTCCTTGCAACCATTGGCAATTATTTCCTGAACCTACTGGATCAGCATGGTAATTAGGTAATTCAAATCTAAAAGTCACAGCCTCGCCAGGTAAAAAAGGTCCTGAATCTGGAGAACCCAAAGATGGACTTCCTGGCACAACTTCTAATGTAGTTCCTTGATCAACACATGCATTGGTATTTGGATATGTAAAAACACATAAATCAAATTCACCTCCATCTCCAAATTCATTACTAATTGCAATTAAATATGTTGTGTTAGGTGATACAATAATGTTTGTTGCACTCGCCTCTCCAGCTGCTCCAGTCACACATGGTCCAACCTGGATTGGACTTCCTGTACAATTCCATTCAAATAATTGTAAAATTGGATCATCAATGTCATCACTAGTAAGATTTAAAGTCGTATATCCTGCATCAGCATCCGTTGTAAACTCATACCAAACTGTTTCCTCTGTTGTCAAATTACATCCTATTCCATCAATTCCACCTGGTGAAGCCAAAATGTTACAACCGTCAACACATGTTGATGGTTGACCTGTTACTACCCCAGTTATCGTCTCAGCTGTGTTACATGTATTATTTTCACTACACCCGGGAGGTGGGCCTGATTCTGTTACACAAATTTCAAACTCCCCTTCATTAGCTTCTGTCGATGCTACCCAAATTACATATGTTTGTCCGGGTTCTATAAAGGCATCTGCTATTATATCTGTTCCACTTGTTCCACAAAAAACATCAGGATTAAAAACAAAATTTCCAGTACATCCAGTAGGAAGCTGACCTATTGCAACAGTAAATTCTCCAGAACCAGCTACATTATCAATATCAATAGAAGCAATTAAATTTCCTGGGGAAGCTGTAAATTCAAAAAATACACCTTGATCTGGTGCATCTACACACGTAGAAAAATTAGATGAAAAATCATTTGTTGCATCTACTGTAGTTCCATCATAACATGTACCATTAGCCAAAATTGATGTCGGGAAACAAGAATCATCATTTACTGGGGCAGTTGATGCAAGGTTAGTAATACATAAGCCAAAATTACCTTCATAAACAGCACCACCTTGTCCTACAAGACTAACTAATACATAATATGTATTTCCTACTGTTAATCCTGAAAAACTTATTACCTCAGTTGCTAATCCAGATCCACACGCTAATTGATTTAATCCTGCAAAATCACAACTAGTTACCTCTAAAAGCGAGGCATTTATTCCGAATGTGCCACCAAAATTATCCCAATCAATGACAATATTTGGGCCATCTGCAACAAAGTCAAACCATATGTTATTAGTTGGAGATCCTATAAAACAAGACCCATCGGCAATATCATTGGTAGCCCCAGTATTATCATAGGTATTACATGTACCGTCAAGATCAGTTATAAGTATAGGATTTGCACAATCATCATTTGATGGTTGAGCAAAAAGATTTCCGCTTAGGAAAATAGAAAAAACAACTAGTAGTGTAGAAATACGCTTCAAAATACTTAATATTTAAATTAAAATATTGGAAGGCCACTCGATCTAGAATTCACACTAATATAGACTTTTAATACAATCTTAACATTAATTTAATACAACAAAATAATGAAGTTATTGAACAAAAACAGCCCAAACCATCAAGGCCTTAAAAAACAGATAATTATATATTATTTTATATTCAAATATGTAAAGCAGTTTACTTATTAATCTGAGTATCAATTTGATAAAACGGTAGATTCAACATAAAAAAAGCGAGAACTTTCAATGAAAATTCTCGCTTTTTTATGCCTTAACCTCATTTCTTATTGTACAACGAAACGTAAAATACTAAGTTTATTTTCCGTTTCTAATCTTAAGTAATATACTCCTGGGGTAAGATCCATTCCGAAATGCTTACTATAATTATTATCGAAATTCGAAATTATTCCTGTTTCGAAATCTTGTCCAATTATATTAGTTATTGTGTAAGAGATATCTGAATTTATATCACCATCCATATTTAATACAAAAGTTCCATTATTTGGATTTGGGAACAGTTCAAGTGAAAGACCTTCAATTTCTTTTACATTATCTACCAAAATTGAAACTATTCTTTCTATTGTGTCTTGACAATTACCCCCATTATCAATTATTAAAGTAACTACATAATCACCAGTTATCTGAAATATATGAGAAGGATTTTCCTCGTCACTTGTTTCATTATCTCCAAAATTCCATTTTACACTTCCATCACCTGTTGATGTATTTGTAAAATCAACACTTGCTCCCATTATTTCATATTCAAAATCAGCAACAGGACCATCTTCCAATTCAATATAATGAGTGAATTCTATCGTATCATTTCCATAAATATTACTCGCTATCAACTCTACGGAGTAGGATCCTGCATCAGAATAATTTATAACAGGATTTTCCATTGAACTAGTAGCTGGACTCCCTCCTTCAAATGTCCACATAAATTCTGTTGGTGAATCTGTTGTCTTGTCTGAAAATTGAATTGTTGCTGGAGCACACCCTTCAGTAATATCAGCTTCAAAATCAGCATTTGGATAGGCAGTTATATTTACTGCTGTTGTAGTAAAAATTGTTCCACAATCATTAGTGGCTTCAAGTTCAACTACATAAACCCCATCAGCTGGGAATACAATATTTGGGCTTGACCCAAAATATTGCTCGCCAGTTTCTTCCACTGTCCAAGTAAATTCTTCGGTGTTATCGCTCTCAACACTAAACATTACTTCATTACCATTAATTTCTTCTGTTAGACTTATTGATGGTAGAGTTTGTATTGATATAAAATCCTCAAGACTATATGAATCACTTCCACTTTCGTTGGTTACTTCTAGACTTACGTCAAAAATTCCAGCATTTTCATAACTAACAAATGGGTTTTGCTCTTCTGAAGTACTCGGGTTTCCGCCCTCAAATGTCCAGAACCATGTGTCTGAATTACTTGTTGATAAATCTTCAAATTGAATTTCAACAACTGTACATCCTTGAGTAATATTAGATGAAAAATTAGCAGTAGGTAGAGAAGAAACACTAATATTCATTGTTTCGGTAACTTCACCACATTCATTTATAGCTGTTAATACAACAACATAATCTCCAAAATCTTCATACGTGTGACTTGGATTTTCAAGAAAGCTAAATTCTCCATCTCCAAAATCCCATTCATATGAAGTTGCATTTTCTGTTGTGTTTGTAAATTGAGCATCCAACATGTTAAAATCAAAAGTAAAACTTGGCTCAGGGACATCATTTACAATTATATAATCTTGCTGTATTACCTCATCCGAGAAGTCATCATTACTTGACATCAATGTAACTGAATATGTACCTGCTTCAGTATAAACTACTGTAGGATTTTCTTCCGTGGAAGTACTAGGACTTCCTCCAGGAAAACTCCATTCAAAATCAGTTGCATTACCAGATGAAGAATTATCAAACTGAACGGTAAAATCAGCACAGCCATTTGTAATACTTGTCGAGAAACCGGCGGTAACAGAAGAAACTGCTGACACCATTATTTCATAAACATCTTCCCCACAACTGTTTGTAACTGTTAATGTAACTAAGTAGTCACCATCTTGATCGTAAGTATGTAATGGGTTAACTAAAGCTGAATTCTCTCCATCTCCAAATTCCCAAAAATATGAATCTCCGTCAGTAGATAGATTCTCGAAACTATATTCTAATTGATTATTTGTAAAACTGTACAATGCATTAGGAACATCTTCTACTGTTATATAATTGTTTTGTAAAAGCTCATCACTTCCTTCTTCATTCGAAACAATTAATTGAACGTTGTAAACTCCTGTTGTCGAATATGTAATTACAGGGTTTTCTAGACTTGATGTACCAGGATTTCCACCTTCAAATGTCCATTGATATGTATCTGAATTTGATGAAGAATTATTTTCAAATTCAACTATGAATTCTGCACATCCATTGGTTACATTAGATGAAAAGTTAGCAAAAGGCAAATTACTTATTGAAACTGTTTCATTTACAGTAAATGTACCACATTCATTGGTAGCAACTAAACTAACATCATAAGCATCATCAGTATCATATGTATGTATAGGGTTTTCATCTTCACTAAAATTACCATCACCAAAATCCCAATAATATGTTTCACCGAATTGAGTTGTGTTTGTAAAAGTCACTGTATTTTCATCCAATGTAAAATCAAAAGAAGTTTCAGGAACATCATTTACGATTACGGAATTTTGACTTTCATAAGTATCTGAACCAATTTCATTAAATGCAATCAGTGTAACATCATAAGTTCCTCTTGAAGAGTATGTAACTATAGGATTCTCTAAAGTAGAAGTTGCTGGATTTCCTCCTTCGAATATCCATTCATAGGTGTCTGAATTTTCAGAACTCATATTTGTGAATTGAACTTCAAAAGAAGCACAGCCTTCATTTACATCTTGTGAAAAACTTGCAAAAGGTTCTGTTGCAATTTCAATTGTAACAGTATAAGAACTTGATCCACATAGGTTTCCAACTAACAATTCTACTTCATAAACACCATCTTCGGTAAATACATGTATAGGATTTTCTTGTGAACTATTCTGTCCATCATCAAAATCCCAACTAAAAGAATCGCCTCCTATTGAATTACTATTAAAAGTAACTGTAGAACCATCTATGCTAGAAGTAAAAGATGCTACAGGAACGTCTATAACATTTATATAATTATTTGAAGTGACCTCATTGGAACCTACTTCATTTGTTACTTCTAAAGTTACTGAATAATCTCCTGTTGTTTCATAAACAACAATAGGATTTTGGAGAGTCGAAGAAGATGGGTTTCCTCCAGGAAACGTCCAATTCCAACTGTCAGGATTATTCAATGATAAATCTTGAAAATTAACTACAAGAGGAGCACAACCACTAGAAATATTACTTGTAAAATTAGAAACTGGAGGTGCTAAGACAGCACAACTAGCACTTAAATTGACGTTATCTATATACAGATTATTACCATACCCACTAATATTTTCCAGTCGAATCACGACATTAGATTCTCCTGACAATTCACTTAAATCCAATTCTATACAGTTTGGACCATATGTAGTTTCAATACACCACTCAGAAGCATCAAGTGGACTAAAAGCATCTGTATTATCAGGAGCTGTTGCAAAATTACCTCCACCAGTTTCAAAACCATCAAAGAATAAGGTCGTGTATGAATTCCCTCCATCTATACTTCCCATGATTCTAAATCTATCATTATTATTAGCGTTATAACGAGCATAAGCATATTCTAACTCAAGAGTAACATTTTGTCTTCCAGTAAGATCTATTACTGGACTTTCCAAACCATCAGCATCACCTACTCCATCTTGATAGTCATAGTTATTTATCCATGCCACTGTATTATTTCCCGTAGAACCAGGAATTGTTGCTGTTTCCCATGTAAAAGAATTATCGGGATTTGAAACTGTCCAATTTGACAAGTCATTAACGAAATTATCAGAAATTAAAAATTCAGCTCCTGCATTACTAACTGTAATGTAGCCATTTTTTGTTTCTGAATCGCCTCCCGTATCATTTGTTGTTTCAAGAGTAACACTATACGTTCCTGGATTTTCGTAAGTTATTACGGGATTTTGTAAAGAGGAACTTACTGGGTCTCCACCAATAAAGGTCCAGTTCCAAGTATTCGGACCATTTTCAGTTTGATCAAAGAATTGAATAGTCGATCCAGGACATATCTCTGTCAAATTTGCAAAGAAATTAGAAACAGGAGGTGCTGGTGGTGCACAAGTTGTTAAACAATTTCTAGAATTATAATGCGATTCTATGTCATTTATTGAATTTGTAGACCAAGCAGTTGCACTATTTACAGAAGGTGCCATTATAAAATTGGCTCCTGAAGCATCGTGAACAGCGTCAAAGTTGTGACCAGTTTCATGAGACGTAAGCACTCTTAAAAAGTTAGCATTGTTACTAAAATCCTGTAAAATAGCATATCTTGATCCAGTACAAACAACACCTACATAGGCATAAGCAATAGTAGGACCGTCAAAATCTCTTTCAGTCCAAAGGTGACCAAGATCATGTGTTTCATCAAACCCATTTGGTCCCCAATCTCTAAAATTAGGTAAGAGGACATCAACATCAGTACTAGATGTCCAAGGATCGCACGTATTACAATCACTTATATATTGTTCAACTATTACAAATTGAACTTCATCTGCAAATTCATCATCATAATTTCCTTGTACATTATTCATAACCCCTACATTTCTTGCAATTAGGTCATCAATGTCACTATTGTATTTTTGATACATTAAGAAATCACTAGCCATAGCAAGTTCAGTTTCAAAACATTCGCCATCCAAACTACTTTTTTGCGGGCTTTCTATTTCCTTTGTTTTGGAATGGACTTGATTTGAAGCACAAAAATTTCCTTCAGGAAACACAACATCTTTTCCGTAATAACTTATATAAAGATTAGGATTAGCACCTGGAATAATATATCGTAAGGGTTCTATAAATCGACTAAAACCATCCCCTTGAATGTAAACATAAAACATATTATCAGCTATTGTAAGCCTGGCGTATGCTTGACCATTCATAACATGGCCTTTGTATGGGAACACTCTATTTACATAGTTATCAAGTTGACCATCAGAAGTAGTTTGAACCTTTTGTCTGTAAACAAGATCATGTTCAGGTACAACTTGTAATGGAATTATATCATTTTCACTGAGTTCAATTTTAATTTCTTTTGGACCATTAAAATCGTTTAATTGTTCTAAATATGAATCCACTGGAAGTTGAATTATTTCATATTTTGTTATCTTATTTTCTAATTCTTTTACAATATCTTTTTGATTTGAATCAAATTGCAAAGAAGAAACTTGTTGAGCAGAAATGTTTATACAGAACAATGAAAGTATAAAAAATACAGTTTTATTCATTAAAAGATATTGATTATTTGTGAGAGTTTACGTTATTTACTAAAAGAGTATATATTAGCTTAAAAAGCTGTATTGGGTTAAAAATACAATTTTGTTAAGACTTGTTCAAGACTCATATTAAATATTTCTTTAATATAAATAGATTAAAACTGTAATTTTATAAAAACTATTAGTAGCTTATGAGAGTATTAGGGATCATGATTTCAAACAAAAAAAACTTCAAACGTTCTTTATTATTGGGACTTCTGTTATTCTTCTTCGTTAATTTATCGTTTGCTCAAAGAAATGATTCAGATGATTATGAACCGACCAAACTAATCGAAAGGATATATGTCGGGGCGTACATAAACACCCCATTTATTGGTGGCAATACTACTGGAAGTGTCTTAAGTGTCGGCTTACAGCCATTTGCTGGTTATAAATGGAACGAATACATTTCTACTGGTCTGACAATAAAATATGACTTTACCTATATTTGGTCACCTGGCTTTTCAAACAACCTAAATAACTTTTCTACAACAACTTTTACAAGAGCAACTATTGCTGAACGTTTTATAATTCAAGCAGAGGGTGGAATATTCTCTACGGAGCAATTAATTTCAGCATTTGAAACTGAAAGAATAAATTTCCCTGTAGTTTACATTGGTGCAGGGTATACGAATAGGTTTTATGAAATATTACTGACTTATGAACTTCTTGGAAATCTTGGGTTTTATCAAATTCCTTTCGAATATAAAGTAGGATTAGTGCGTCATTTTTAATCAAATGTAATCTAATGGATAATTAAGTTTTTTTATTTTGGGCTTAAAGCCCAAAAATTAATTGTAACACCAAACTACTTAATCATTTTCTATTAGTGATATAGACGATTAATTAAATAATTTATCGAATACAACTTAATAAAACAGAGCATTTTTGATGTGAGTAATACATACTTATTCCAAGTTGTATTTACTGGAATCTATATTAAATTCTCTTAAAACTCCACTCGCGCACCAAGTAAAAAGTTTCTCAAAGCTTGTGGATATAGTCCAGTCAAATTTTGTTGTCCTGTATCCACATTCTCGTATCTAGAATATGGATCCGTATTTTCGAATCCAGCTCTATATCTATACACCCACCCGTTAGAAACATACTTGTTATTCAATACATTGTTCAATTGCAATGTAAATGTTAGGTTCTTTACTTTACCAATACTTGTTCCATATAGAAACTGCATGTCCATATAAGAGAACGCATCAAGTTTCGCAAATTCGCTACTCGTATTATCCAAAAATTGAGCTCCTACAAACTTATAATTTACTTGTGCATTCAACCTATGTTTAGAAGTGATTGGTAGAAGTGAAAAATTAGAAACAATGGTGTGTAATTGATTTGGTGAAAAAGCCAAATCAGTATTCTCATGTAAAACTTCTATTTGCTCATAAGGTGGCTCCCAATTGTCAATAAACTCTGTAAATTGAACTGCTTTATTTCTTGATAATGTACCATAATATCCCAATGATATTCTTTCATTAATTTTCCCTAACACCCCTATTTCTATTCCTCTTCTATACGAATTTTCAATATTCGTTCTTATCGGTTCTCCTGTATCACTCAATTCTCCTATAGGAACTAATTGATTTATATAGTTCATATTAAATGCTGTCAAGCTAAAATCTAAAAACTTAGTCCCCATTTCTAAACCAGCTTCTAAATCTCTTAATGTTTCATGTTCTGGTCTACTCTCAGGAGTCGAATCAGTATATTCACTTCTTCCTGGCTCTCTATTAGCTATTCCATAGTAAACAAAAGCCTTTAAATTTTTCATAGGGATTACTGATAATCCAAATTTCGGATTAAAGAAATATTTTGTATCTGTTATATCTAGGATAGTCTGGTTATTATCTGGACCTTCATATTTATAATTTACTGCTCGGTATTGCAAATCTATAAATGGATGAAAATAGCCCAATTTTAAGTTTAAACGACCATAAACATTTGCCTCTCTTTTTCTAGCATTATTCGTATAATATCTGGTATTAGATTGGCTTTCTTCTGGAACTGTTTCTTCCCATATAACATCTCCATAGTGAAGTCCATTATACTGATTAAGTCCTCCTCCCAAAATGAAATTAAAATAATCTTTTTTCACTTCCAAAGAATAAATTGCTCCATAAAACCAATTATTCAACCATCGCTGAATAACAATATCTTGAACGATTGAGTCTGAAAGACTAAAATCTGGACTAAACTCATTCATCTTATAATTCTCAAAAAAGCCTTCTCCTTGAGTTAAATGACCTGTTACATTAAATGAAATATCTTCTGACAATGCTGTATTATAGATAAGTTGTACATGATTTTGTCTGTAGTTGTCAACTTCATTTTCGTAAGGCTCTTCTCCTTCTTGTTGGTTATATGGATCTTCAAACGCTTCTGTTCCCGCTGTATTAAATGTTCTTGCAGAATCTAGAAATTGATAAGGTAATCCATTCCATGCTTGATAAGTTACCTCTCCACCACTAAAAATATTTAAAGTTAATGAAGAACCTTCCGTTATTCTAGATGCCGATAAATAATAGCTATTTAAATTAGAGGATGCTCTGTCTATGTAACCATCTGAATTGATAACCGAGAATCTACCTTCAACAGAATACATATTATTCATTATTCCTGTTCCCAAGTGAACGGAGGCTTTGTTTGTATTATATGAACCAAGAGCTCCAGACAAAATAGCAAATGAATTCTGACGCAGATTCTTAGTATTTAAATGAACTGTTGCGCCAAAAGCACTTGTCCCATTTGTAGAAACCCCTACCCCACGTTGAACCTGAATATCTTCTACATTAGACAAAAAATCTGGCATGTTAACCCAAAAAACGGCTTGACTTTCTGAGTCGTTTAGAGGTACACCATTTACAGTAACATTAGTCCTTGTTGCTTCTGAACCTCTTACTCTTATTCCAGTATAACCAATTCCTGCCCCTGCATCTGAAGTAACTGTTACGGATGGCATCCATCGTAGCATATATGGAACATCTTGAGCAACATTTCTTTCCTGAATCTCTTGAGATCCTATAGTTGAATATGGTATAGGATCTTCTGTCGAAGCTCGTGTAGATTCAATTTGAATTTCATTCAGCTGATATATATCCCCTCCAAGAATTAAGTTCACAATTGTTGAATCACTAACAAGAACATCTCTTTCAACGGATTCATATCCTATGAAACTTGCTTTGATTGTATATCTTCCAGGCTTAACATCTGTAATTCTGTAACTTCCATCTTGAATGGTAGAAGTTGCATATTCTGTGTCTTTTAAAAAGACAGAAGCAAAATCTAGTTTTTCTCCATTTTCATTAGTGACGACTCCCTTCACAGTATATTGTGAAAATAGGCTCACTTGAAAAAACATCAAACAAAAAACTCCTGCAATGTATCTCATACTTTAATTCATTTTTCAATCAAGTGAAAACACACTTAAAAGATTATTTAACAATTATAAAATAACGCAAGGAAATACTAAGGAACATGGTACACGACCACCCCTTAACTCATTTCCCTTGGCAGCACAACCTGCCCAGGTTCAGTGGGTATATTCTCAGCAATAAATCATCGCACCCCAAATGAGAACTCTGAAACGCAAAATTAAAAATTAATATCATTTTGACATCCTAAGAATCAAATGATTTTAAAATCCTTATTACTTCCTCTTTTCTATTCATTTCTCCTCCTTTTATAACTGAATATGGTACAGATAAATTTTTAATCTTCTCCTCATAAATAGTAAACAACCTCTTTCTGTCTCCTTCACTTTCTCTTTGGGGATCATCAACCCATGGTATATCGGGATACATCAATATATAATAATCTACTTTTTGTAGATGAAGCCATTCTTGAATGAAATTATCAATTGAACCATATTTTTCCTCTTCCCATATGGTAATTGTTAGTAAACAAGTATCTGATATAATCATACTTGACTTACTATTTAAACCTTCGAGTTGCTTTTGGAATTGTTGAAAAGCAATTTTCTTCAAGTCTTGCCGTTTATAATCAAGTCCATTTTCTTCTAAATATTGTCTGGCTATTTCTGGAATAAAATGTCCATCGATACTTTCTTTTAGCCAATTCCAAATGCTTGTTTTACCTGAACTTTCAGGTCCTGTGATAACAATATGAAAAGGAGCTTCATTCATCTTGACATTTTATTGAACTAAATACCTAATTTTACATTTTAAACCATAAAGTTAATGCATACTATCGAGCCATATTACAAATGGCGGGATTTATATTCTGCTGAATCCGATGAACGCTCTCCGTTCTACGGCAGAGACTATAGTGAATTTTCATTTTCGCAAAAAGTATATAACTATTATATTCATCCGCAGTGGGATGAATTCGGCTCCAATACACTATATTGTAAAATAATCTTTGTTGACTATTCTACACAGTATGCTGTAATTGAATTAATAGGAGAATGGAATGATTGTTTGCATAATGATATCATGTTTCTAATGAGAAACGTTTTAGAGACTTTACTCGCTAATGATATCAAATATTTTATAATAACTTGCGAAAACGTTCTTAACTTTCATGGTTCCGACGATTGTTATTATGAAGAATGGCGAGAAGAAATTTCGAATTATGGAGGATGGATTAGTTTCATCAATCTTTTCTCTCACGTTCAAGATGAAATGCAAAATATTGGCATTCAATTTCATGCAAACTTAGGCCCACAGCTAAATGATGTACACTGGAGAGGAAGAAAACCTCAACATTTATTTGATGAAATTGAAAAACGAATACATTCTTCAATCAAGCAATTAGGATATTAATGCATAAATCAGGTTTTATAAATATTTTGGGTAGACCCAATGTGGGTAAATCCACCTTGCTAAATGCGCTTATGGGTGAAAAAATGTCCATAATCACAAGCAAACCTCAAACCACTAGACATCGGATAATTGGCCTATTAAGCACCGATGACTATCAAATGGTGTTTTCAGACACTCCTGGAATTATTTATGAACCCAATTATAAAATGCAAGATGCAATGAATAGCTTTGCTTATTCAGTCCTTGAAGATGCTGATGTATTGCTTTTTGTTACGGATCTTTATGAAAAATATGATCTTGATGATCCGGTGTTTTCGAAAATAAATAAGGTAAAAGTCCCTAAAATCTTAATCATCAATAAAGTTGATCAGATTAAACCCGAACAAAAAATACAGTTGGATGAATTTTGGGGTAAAATGGATCTGTTTGATGAAATGATCTATATCTCAGCGAAAGAAAAAACGAATGTTGATTTACTTCTTAAGAAATTAATTACTCATTTACCGCAAGGGCCAGCTTATTATCCAAAAGATCAATTAAGCGATAAACCAGAGCGATTTTTCATAAGTGAAATCATTCGAGAAAAAATCCTGGAGCAGTACAAACAAGAGATTCCTTACTCCGCAGAAGTAATAGTTACAGAATTTAAAGAAAAAGAAAGTGCTAAAGGCCCAATAATTCATATTTTTGCAGAAATATACGTTTCTAGAAAAACACAAAAATCCATCATCATTGGTAAACAAGGAGCTGCTATTAAAAAATTAGGAACAGCTGCACGTGCCTCTATTGAAGAATTCTTGGAATCTAAAGTATTCCTCGAATTATATGTTCGTGTAAAAGATAACTGGAGAAATGATGATAAATGGCTGAAGCAATTCGGTTATAAAAATTAATTATGCCAAAAATAGTAGCCATTGTAGGCCGCCCCAACGTGGGTAAATCAACATTATATAATCGTCTAATCGGCGAAAGACAAGCAATCATTGACAATCAAAGTGGTGTAACTCGTGATCGAATTTACGGAGCTTGCGAATGGAACGGTAAACAATTTACTGTAATTGATACTGGTGGTTTTGTAAAAGGATCAGACGATGTATTCGAAGCTGCCATAAGATCCCAAGTAGAAATTGCTATTGATGAAGCACACGTTATAATGTTCATGACTGATGTTACAACAGGCATAACCGATCTTGATGCTGAAATTGCCGATCTTTTGCGAAAGACTGACAAAACTGTGTTTTTATGTGTTAATAAAGTTGACAGTAGTTCTAGAGCCTTGATGGCCAATGAATTTTGGGGATTAGGTTTTGAGAATACATTCTTTTTAGCTGCAATTTCTGGTTCGGGAAGTGGTGATTTACTTGATGCAGTTGTAGAAGCTCTTCCACCCGAAGAGGAAGAGGATGAAGATGATATTCCTAAAATAAGTATTATCGGCCAACCAAATGTTGGAAAATCTTCTTTAACAAATGCACTTCTTGGTAAGCAGAGAAATATTGTAACAGATATAGCTGGAACCACTAGAGATGCCATTCACGAGCGGTTCACTAAGTTTGATAAAGATTTCTATATTATCGATACAGCCGGAATTCGAAAGAAATCAAAAGTCCATGAAGACTTAGAATTTTATTCTGTCATGAGAGCTATACGAGCAATCGAAGAAAGTGATGTTTGTATTTTGATGATTGATGCCACTCAAGGAATAACAGCACAAGACCTAAGTCTTATTAAATTAGTTGTAAAACGTAAAAAAGGACTTGTTTTAGCTGTAAACAAATGGGATCTCATCGATAAAGAAACCAATACTGCAAGGGATTTAGAAAAAACAATCAAAGATAAAATTGGAATTTTTAATGATATTCCTGTTGTCTTTATTTCAGCTACTGAAAAGCAAAGAATATTAAAAGTAATAGAGTTAGCACTTGAAGTGTACACCAATAGGACTCAGAAGATAAGAACTAGTGTTCTTAATGAAGTTATGCTTGCTGCAATCGACAAATACCCACCTCCTGCTTATCGAGGAAGATTTTTATCTATAAAGTATGTAACTCAATTACCTACATATTATCCTAGCTTTGCCTTTTTCTGTAATAATCCGAAATACATAAAAGATTCATATAAATCGTATCTGGAAAATCAATTAAGAAAGAATTTTAATTTTACAGGGGTGCCGATTACTATCTATTTAAGAGATAAATAATTATGGAATATACTGAAACTGGTATTGAAGGTCTTTATGTTGTAACTCCCAAGGTTTTTCAAGATAATAGAGGGTATTTTTATGAATCTTATAATAAATCGAAAGAAGAAAAGGCCGATATTAATTATACTTGGGTTCAAGACAATGAATCTTTTTCGGAAAAAGGTGTTTTAAGAGGCATGCATTACCAAGTTGGTGAGTATGCACAAGCTAAACTTGTAAGAGTAATAAAGGGTATTGTTCAAGATATCGTAGTGGACATAAGACCAAATAGTAAAACGTTTGGTAAACATTTTTCGATAATCCTTGATGAAAAAAATAAATCTCAACTCCTTATTCCGAGAGGATTTGCTCATGGATTTCTTGTCCTCAGTGAAACTGCAATTTTCTCTTATAAGTGTGATAATTTTTATGATAAAGCCAGCGAAGGTGGCATTATATTTTCTGATGATTTTTTGAAATTACCGTGGGAAAAAATGGACAATTATAAAGTTTCAGAAAAAGATAATATCCTGCCAACTTTTGAACATCACAAGCCTTTTTAAATGCGAATTTTAGTAACTGGAAGTAATGGACAAGTCGGGAAAGCTATTCAAAGGCTAAGCAAAGGAACTTCATACGAGTTTCTTTTCACAAGTAAAGACTCATTAAACATCGCAGATACATCACAAGTGGATGATGTAATTTTGGGCTTTAAGCCCAAAATTATTATAAATGCAGCTGCTTATACTGCCGTTGATAAAGCTGAAGAAAACAAGTCTATATGTGAATCAATTAATGCATTAGCTTTACTATACATAACATCTACCAATAATAAACTGGAACACCCAGCCTTTATTATTCATATCTCTACAGATTACGTTTATAATCCTAGTCATTCCAATATTATGGACGAACAGGAGCCTACAAATCCCCAAAATGTTTATGCGGTTTCTAAGCTGAAAGGAGAAAAATTGTTGCAATCCAATTCCGAAAATTTTATCGTTTTAAGGACTTCATGGGTGTACGATGAAACAGGTCACAATTTTGTAAATACAATGGATAGGCTCGGGGGCCAAAAGGAAATGCTTAATGTAGTTTCAGATCAAGTTGGAAGTCCTACTTATGCTGGTGATATAGCAAAAATAATATTCGATTGTATAAAAGCTCAAATTGAAAACTCTAAGATTTTTGAAAAAGAGAAGATTTTTAACTTTTCAAACGAAGGTTTTACAAATTGGGCCGAATTTGCTGAAGAAATAATGCGAATTCAAAATCATTCGTGTATAATTAATCCTATTCCTACGGAAGACTACCCTACTCCAGCAAAAAGACCATTGAATTCAAGGATGGATAAACAGTTAATTAAAAACATTCTAGGAATAGAAATTCCTCATTGGAAGGAATCTTTAGTGAAATGCCTCGCAAACAAAGTTGAAAATTAGCAGTTTAGATGTCAATTTAACTTCATTCTGAAATAATTGATAGCAAACACACAACTAGTATCCATTGTTGAGCGTCTATAATTATATATCTTTGATATAATGAATAAAAATAGGTTTCTATACATAGTTGTTTTTTGTTTGTTTTGCCTTTTGGCTCAAGCCTCACATAATCGTGCTGGAGAAATCACATATATTCAAACAGATGATCTTACAATTGTAGCTACAATAACTACGTATACAAAGTCATCAAGTGTTCAGGCAGACAAGGATTCAGTTTTAATGGACTGGGGTGATGGAACATCTAGTTTTATAAAAAGGAGTAATGGTGGAGGAAATGGTGTTGAATTAGCCAATAATGTAAAGTTCAACACCTACGTAATGGAACATACTTATCCTGCACGTGCAACATATACAATGTGTATGATTGATCCTAACAGAGTTGCAGAAATTCAAAACTTAAACTTCCCCAATTCTTCCAACATTAGATTCAGTATTCAAACTACATTTACACTTGTAAATATTCAATTTAACGGGACAAATAGTTCTGTACAATTACTTCAACCTCCAATCGACCTTGCTTGTGTTGGAGAAGTTTTTATTCATACGCCAAATGCCTATGACCCAGATCAAGGTGACTCCTTGGTTTTTGAATTAACAACTCCATTTGAAGAATGTGGAGAATTTGTCGACGACTATGTTCTTCCGAATCAAATAATTCCAGCAAATAATAACTTTAGTTTTAGTACTACAGATGGCACAATAATATGGGATTCCCCTCAAAAACCAGGAGAATACAACGTCGCCTTTTTCATCTATGAGTTCAGAGATGGTGTATTACTGAACACAGTTCTTAGAGACATGCAAATATTTGTATTTACCTGTGATAATAAACCTCCCATAATTGACGCACCTGATGAAGTATGCGTTATTGCTGGAGATACAGTCGATATTGACATAATGATAACTGACCCTGATGAAAATCAGTTAGTTATAACGGATGGAACAGGGGCACCTTTTCTTTTGGATGTAAATCCAGCTAGCCTTTCTCCTGCCGACCAATACCTTGAAGTACCATATACTGTTAATTTTAAATGGGTTACAAGATGTAATGATATTTCTGACAATTCTTATAATATAGTAATCCGCTCAGCAGATGATTTTTTCAACATAGACAATGAAGTTAGTGGACTAGCTGATTTACATACTATTTCCATCAAAGTTGTGGGACCGCCTCCTGAAGATTTGCAGAGTGAAACCTTGCAAAACGCTATAAGAATAGATTGGGATTTACCCTATGCTTGTGAAGAAACAGACGATATGTTTTTCCAAGGCTTTTCAGTGTGGAGAGCTGAACAAATGATTGAAATTCCTTTTGACACTTGTAGTCCTGGTATAGAGAACATGGGCTATATTGAAATAGATCCTCCATCTATAAACATAGAAAATGGACGTTATTTTTACGTTGATGAAGAAGTTGAAAAAGGAAAAACATATTGTTACAGAGTAGTTGCAGAATTTGCACAAATTAGTGCTTTTGGATTTCCATACAATTTCGTTCAAAGCTTACGATCAGAAGAAATTTGTGCACAGTTACCTAGAGACATCCCACTACTTACAGAAGTTAGTGTTATAGAAACTAGTGGATCTACGGGTCAAATTTCAATTTCCTATATAAAACCTGATCCTATTCAACTGGATACTATAGAAAATCCTGGACCTTACAGGTATCAACTTCAAAGAGCAGAAGGAATTGACGGTGATGTTTTTATTGATATTACAGGTGCTTCTTTTACTTCACCTAATTTTAGTTCACCCATTCCTTTAAATTACATTGACCAAAATTTGGATACAGAATCCCAAGGATATAATTACAGGATAGCATTTTATGCAGGAGGTATTAATAACTTTTTTGATAATTCTCCAAGTTCATCTTCGGTATATTTATCCATCTCTCCTAATGACCAAGTGAATAACTTGTCTTGGGATTTCAATACAAGCTGGATTAATGATCAATTCTTTATTTATCGTCAAAATACGGCTGGCTCATTTGAAATTATTGATAGTACTAAAATGAATTCATATGCTGATGAAGGCCTTATTAATGGGATAGAATACTGTTATTTCGTAGAATCACACGGAACATATCAAGTTCCAGAATTAGATTTTGACATTTTTAATAATTCCAATGAAAAATGTCAAATCCCCATAGATACTGTAGCTCCATGTATCCCTGAGTTAGAAGTAAAAAATGCTTGTGACGAAGCTGAAGTTGACACTCCTGAAGAATTCTTTGTAAATACATTAATGTGGGAAAGAGTTGATATTATTTGTGATAATTCAGGTGACTTAGCCTCATACAATATCTATTTTAAAAATAATATTAATGACCCTAATCCTACATTGATTGCAACTATAACTGATATTCAAGTTATAAGTTATGAAGATATTCCAGAGAATGGGTTGACAGCATGTTATGCGATCTCGTCAGTAGATAGTACTGGAAATGAAAGTCAGCTTTCCGATTTTATTTGTGTAGAAGATTGTCCTTCATACATCTTACCTAACGCCTTTACACCCAATGGGGATGGTGACAATGATGAATTCACTCCTATCTTATCTAGATTCGTAAGTAGGGTTAATTTTCAAGCTTTTAATGAATGGGGACAAAAAGTTTTCCAAACATCTGATCCATTAATAAATTGGGATGGAAATACTCGAAGAGGAGTTAAACTTAATGACGGTATTTATTATTATACCTGTGAAGTTTTCCAAACCACATCGGCTGGAGAAGAAGTAAGTTTTAACTTCATAAAAGGAAGTATCTACATATTAAATTAGAATAATGTTTACTGGAATAATAGAAAATCTTGGACAAGTAGTTTTGATTGAAGAAGCAGCTGAAAATAAAACATTTTCTATTTTGTCTTCCCTTACTCCCGAATTAAAAATTGATCAGAGTGTTTCGCATAATGGCGTATGTCTTACTGTTGTTGAAATAAAGGAAGATGTATATAAAGTAACAGCTATTAAAGAAACACTTGACATAACCGCATCTGGGCAATGGAAAGTAGGAGATAAATTAAATTTGGAACGAGCAGCTAAGTTACATTCTAGACTTGATGGACATATTGTACAAGGTCATGTTGATTCCACGGCAGAGATTTTGAACATAGAAAACGAATCAGGGTCATGGAGATATACGGTCAAATTTCCAGAAGAATTTGCTCCTTTAATTATTTCAAAAGGTTCCATATGTGTTGATGGTGTTAGTTTAACTGCCATATCT
>CAYOIL010000012.1:0-30562 GCA_964403985.1 uncultured Saprospiraceae bacterium | reverse complement strand
GCTCAGGGAGCGGTTTTAAAAACTACGGGTGGGAATTTTCATCGGTTAACAGCACAAGGTTGGACTCATTTTGGAGAGAACGAAAAGTAAATATTAAAGCATTCTTGTTTTGACAACATTAATATGATATGGAGAATTAAAGGCTATTTTAGTTGTCTCAAAACCAAGCTATGACTATTTGATATTCCATGGTTTTTAAGCATGATTAATTATTTAACTTCAATTTTGGGCTTAAAGCCCAAAAAAAATAAACGAATTATGCTTGGTCAAAGACTACAATAGCTTGAAATCTAGGGCAATTGGAACAGTTATTTGCGTTGAATAAGCTTTCCTTTGATTATATTTTTCAAAAACGCTTCTTTGTAACTAGCGCCTATTGGTATTTCTTCACCTACAATGTTAATAAAGTCTGTTTCAACAGTGTCAATCTTGTCAACATTTATGATATAAGATTTATTTACACGATAAAACAGTTTGTTGGGTAAATGTGATAAAATCGTTTTTACATTCATTGCAGTAATTATCCTTTTATCATTGGTATGTATACTGACATAATCTTTGAGCCCTTTGATATAATTTATCTCTCTGTAATAGATCTTAACAAACTGTCTATTTGCCTTTACATAAATAAAATCATCTTCAAGCTTTTCAATTTCATGAGGCTTTTGATATAAATCGAATAATTCTTTTGCTTTATTTACTGCCTTTAAAAATCGCGCGAGTCTAATAGGCTTCAATAAGTAATCTACCACATCCAATTCAAAACTCTCAATGGCATAATCAGTATAAGCCGTTGTCATAATTGTCAATGGTTTAGATTGCAAAGATTTCAGAAATTCAGTTCCAGTTATACCTGGCATTTGGATATCCAAAAACATTAAATCTACTTCTCCTTTCAATAAATAATTACCAGCTTCCATGGCTGATTTAAAACTTGCCACTAATTCTAGTTCCGAAACTTCCTGAATATATTGTGCGATCCCTTCTCTTGCAAGAGGTTCATCATCTATAATTATACACTTCATAATTCCACTTTTAGCTCTGCTTTATAAAATTCTTCGGCATCTGTTAATTCTAAATTATGTCTATTGGGATAAATTAATTCAAGTCTTCTTTTAACATTGGGGATACCGATTCCACCTTTTAATTTTTGAGAAATTGTTTTCGATTTAGAGTTTTCACATGTAAAGAGTAATTCTTTTCTTTCCATATCAATCACTATTTTGATAAAAGAGGCTCTTTCATTAGTGACTCCATATTTTATAGCATTTTCTACAAAAGGTAAGAGCAATAATGGGGCAATCATTTTATTTTCATGTTGACCTTTTACTATGAAAGAAATATCAGTTTCTGAAGTTCGTATTTTATTAAACTCAATATACTTTTCTAAATATTCGATTTCATTTTTTAAATAAACCTTTTCTTTAGAACTATCGTATAATTGATAGCGTAATAAATCCGATAAATCTAAAATGGAGTCTCCTGCTTTATTAGAAACTTTATTGGTTTGGACGTAGATATTATTTAACGCATTAAATAAAAAATGAGGATTAAGTTGATCTTTTAAATATGCTAATTCTGTTTTTAGGCTGTTGTTTTCTAATTCTTGAGTTTCTTTCTGATGGACTAAAAAATATTTAAATACTTTTATACAAGCTGCAATACCTACAATAAATCCTGTAAGCATAAATGAAGTAATCAAATATGTAGATATACCTAATGCACTTTCTTCAGGATTGTGTTGATAATCGCAAATTAAATATGAGAGCACAATATTCAGTAAAAGAGATAAAGAGGTTAAGCCCAGATAAACTATAACTTTATTCTTTAATAAGAATCTAGGAATTAAGACATATAAGTTAAAGTAGACTATAATTATATCAAAAACAAAAAAGTAAAATATATGTAAATAATCATCCATTGGTTCAGTTAAACCAACTAAGGATAAAAATTCATCGGCATAAGTAAAGAACCAAAAGAATCCATGAAGAAACGGTCTGTATTTCTTTTCAAATAAAAAATCAAGCTTTAATCTATCATTCATAACACAAAGTTATGATTAAATCTATCCCGCTTATAATACAAAGTATAACAAAAAGTAGCTTTCGTATAAAAAGGAGATATATCTCCTATAAAAACAAAATTATGTGCCTTTTAATCAGCTAACTTCGTGTTATCATTAATTAAAAAAAAAGTAACATGTATAAATTTTTGCTTTGTACTCTTGCCCTTTTTATCGTGAATATTAGTCTTAACGGTCAACAAAGATCATGTAATACTATGGATCATCTTGAAGTAGAAATTCAAGAAAACCCTAAGAGGTTATTTAAAATGGAACAAATCCAAAAACACTTGGATAAATTCATTTCAAATTCTGGAAATAAATCTGCTCAGTTATATACGATCCCGGTTGTAGTTCATATTGTGCATAACAACAATGCTCAAAATATATCTGACAGCCAGATTTTATCTCAACTTACTGTTCTAAACGATGATTTTAGACGAATGAATTCAGATGCTAACGATGATTGGCCTCAAGCAGCAGATATAGAAGTTGACTTTTGTTTAGCAACTGTTGATCCTTCAGGGAACACTACTACAGGAATTACTAGAACTCAAACAAATACTACAGTATTCACAGATGATGACAAAGTCAAATTCACTAATCAAGGAGGCCAAAATGCATGGAACTCACAAAAATACTTGAATATCTGGGTTTGTAAACTTGATGGCTTTTTAGGCTATGCCCAATTCCCAGGAGGTAATAGTTCAACTGATGGAGTGGTATGTGATTATCAAGCTTTCGGAACTAATGGGACGGCTAATGCACCTTTTAATCTTGGAAGAACAGCTACACATGAAGTTGGACACTGGTTAAATTTATACCACATATGGGGAGATGGTGGATGTAATGTTGATGATGATGTAAATGATACACCTTCATCGGATGATGCTAATTACGGATGTGCTTCTAATCATTCTTCTTGCGGATCCCTTGATATGGTGCAGAATTATATGGACTATTCTGATGATGCTTGTATGAATTTATTTACACAAGGTCAAAAAACTAGAATGAGAGCTTTATTTGATACTGGAGGATTTAGAAACGGACTTGTTAGTTCAAATGGATGTGGCACCGGTGGTAATCCTCCAACATGTAATGATGGGATTCAAAATGGAGATGAAACAGGAATAGATTGTGGTGGTCCTGATTGTCCACCATGTAATTCAGGATGCTCCGCTAGTGAATTTATATTGACTATTATTCCTGATGATTATGGATCAGAAACAACATGGGAAATAAATGCAGGAAATAATACGCTATATTCTGGAGGTCCATACACAGATGGAAATTCTACTCCTGAAATAATAGAATTATGTTTAGAAGAAGGGTGCTATGATTTTGTTATTAATGATAGCTATGGAGATGGAATCTGTTGTGCTTATGGAAATGGTTCTTTTACAATTGTTGACGAGGAAGGCAATGAAGTAGTAAGTGGTGGTGCATTCGGAACAACTTTAACAGAAAATTTTTGTGCAACTGATGATATAGAAGAAGAAGATATTGATGCAGGTGTACGTGCAATAATTAAACCTAAAAACACTCAATGTAGTCCAAATATTAAACCTAGAATTCAAATCAAAAATTATGGATCAGTGCCTTTAACATCAGTGGATCTTAAATATAGATTTAACAATGATTCTTACACGACGTATAACTGGACAGGAAATATGCAGCCTGGAGATCATAAGACAATAACTTTACCTAAACAAAATTTCTCAGGTGCAGAACAACATACTTTCGATGCATATACAGAAAATCCTAACGGTGGAAGTGATTCTAATTCAAACAATGACAGTAAATCTAGAGTCCTAAATATTACAGGTGAGATAATACAAGTTTGGTTAAAACCAGATGATCATGGTTCTGAAATTACTTGGGAAGTAGTAGATGAAAACGATGAAGTTGTTTTAAGCGGAGGACCATATGCTGATGGTAACAGATCTTGGAAAATTAAATCTACTTGTGCTCCAAAAGCTTGTTATACTTTTAAAATTTATGATTCTAATGGTGATGGTATATGCTGCGATCATAGATATGGCCAATATAAAGTGAAAAATAGTGTTGGTGATGTATTAATAAGTTCTGATGGTCAATATGGATCATTTGAAGAACAGAGCTTCTGTACTGATGGAAATAATACGAGATTAGATAGTCCAATAAGAGATGAAAAAATCAACAAGAATTTCAAAGTATTTCCTAACCCAACAAATGGAAAAATTACTGTTGAATTTGAATCATTAGATGAAGATCAAGAAGTTTCTGTTTATAATTTACTTGGTCAGAAAATTGCAACGTCAATTACTTCAAATCGAATCGCTCAATTTGACCTTTACAATGAAGAATCAGGCATGTACTTTATTAAAATAGAAAACAATTCTAAACTAGAAATAAAGAAATTTATGTTAGTGAAATAAATTTATAAGAAGTATTAAGAATAGGGAATAGTCGGCAACTTTAGGGTTGTCGGCTTTTTTTATTTATGTTTAATTTTAACCTATATCAATCTTGGATCAGACTCTTATACCTTTTGGGCTTAAAGCCCAAACCCCTTAACTATAAGCAATACATAAGGCGTCATCAATTAATTCTTGAGACAAGAGGCTTTTTATCAATTCATGTTTTGGAATACTTGAATCTGTATATTTTACTTTAACTAAATCAATTTGGTCATTAGTTGGAATTTCTAAAGATCCAGCTAACATTGCTAATTCATTCCCTGTGAGAAGATTGCTTGTCCGTATATCATCTGGTAAGGCATCGAATCCAATACAAATTTTAGTCACTGCTTGGATAATAGGAAATACATTTTCTCCACTTGCTCTGCAATAAAAAGCTCGGCCCATACGACCCATTAAATCCATTTTATGTGGATCTATTCTATTATTTTCATCAATTGCTTCCTCTCTCACATGGAGTCTATGAATCTTACATATAATTAAATGCCCCGCACCTCCATGTTCACCCAATGTAATAATTTCATCGACTGTACATTCCATAGAAGCTGGAGATTCTTTTACCATAGGAACATTTACAACTTCTGCTTTTTCTCTTGTCAAGCCACTTTTATCAAACTCTGATATTTCTTCTGGAAATTCCACGCTAGCTATAGCCATTTGACGAACAATAGAAAAATCGACAACATTGATTACAGCTTCATTATTTATTTGAATATTGTGTAAAGTATCTTTAGTTGTATTATTAGAAACCCTTCTATTGCTGGAAAAAACAGCTATAGGAGGATTGCTGGAAAACACATTAAAAAAGGAATAAGGCGCAAGATTAGCTACACCATCTTCATTGACTGTACTAACAAATGCAATAGGTCTAGGTGCAACCGAACCCAATAAAAATTGATGAAACTCACGCGTGGGAATCTCTTCTGGGTTTATACTTCTTTTCGAATAATCCATTTTAAGCAATTAGATTTTTAGACGTTACTTTGTTATAAATATCGTTGTAATACTTTTCATACTGAGGTAAAATTGTATCGATATGGAAATTCAATGATGTTTCATATGCACCTTTCCTTAATTCTTCATGTAATTTTTCGTTGGTCAGAATCTTTAGAGCATTTGCTGCCATATCTTCTACGTCTCCTACTTCAGATAAATAACCCGTTTTCCCATGAATATTAACTTCTGGGAGTCCACCTGCATTAGTAGAGATTACTGGAACTTCACATGCCATTGCTTCTAGAGCAGAAAGACCAAAACTTTCATTAGCAGAAGGAATTATAAATAAGTCAGAAATATTTAATAAATCCTCTACAGCTTGTTGTTTTCCCATGAATCGTATATCAGAACATATACCTATTTCTCTACACAATTGCTCAAGATTTTGTCTTTCAGGACCATCACCTACAAGAAATAATTTTGCTTTAATTTTTGCGCTCACTTTTTGAAAAACATAAATTACATCCTCAATTCTTTTCACTTTTCGAAAGTTCGAAACATGCGTAATGATCTTTTCTCCATTGGGTGCAATAGCAAATTTGAAATGACTCTTATTCGTTTTTTTAAATCTAGAAAAATCAATGAAATTATAAATTACTTGGATGTCTTTATTAATAACAAAAGAATCCATTGTTTGCTTCTTGAGCTGATTAGAAACGGCAGTAACTCCATCACTTGAATTAATGCTAAATTCAACTACTGGGGAAAAAGAAGGATCATTTCCTACAAGAGTTATATCTGTACCGTGAAGTGTAGTTATAACAGGCAGCTCGATACCTTTCGTCTTTAAAATAGATTTAGCTAAAAACGCCACACTTGCATGTGGAATCGCATAATGTACATGAAGTAAATCTAACTTTTCATAAAGCACTACATCAACAAGTTTAGAAGCAAGTGCTGTATCGTAAGGAGAATACTCAAAAAGTGGGTATTCTGAAGTATTCACTTCATGAAAGTAGATGTTTTCGCTGAAAAAGTTGAGACGAGCAGGTCTTTTATACGTAATAAAATGAATGCTGTGTCCCTTTTTAGCAAGTGCTATTCCAAGTTCCGTCGCCACAACACCGCTTCCTCCAAAAGTAGGATAACAAACTATACCAATTTTCATATGTACTTTTTTTATCGATTATAGAATCATTTTCAAAATAGAAACAAAACCGATTTAAGAAATATTTCCCTTGTTAATTAACTTTTTCTTATAATAATTGTTTAAAATAGGCTTGTCGTAAAATAAAGCATTTTTTCAAAGCAATTCGTAAGACTAATAAATTAATAAATATTAGAACTTAAAAGTGGTAGTATATTCTATAAAAGACATAGAAAATATATGTGGGATAAAGGCTCACACCCTTCGTGTATGGGAGAAGCGCTATGGAATTTTAATTGCCAAGCGGACTGAAACTAATATTCGATATTATACAGAAGAAGATTTAAAAGTTGCTTTAAACATCAGTATTCTGTACAGAAAAGGAATGAAAATTTCGAAATTAGCAAAACTTTCTATCGATCAATTGAGTGTAAAAGTTGCTGAAATTACAGAAATTGATGATTCTTTTGAAAAAAACTTAGATACATTAAGTATCAGTATGTTGGAACTTGACGAAAACAAGTTTACTCAAATTCTAAATAAAAATATAGAACAAAAAGGCTTCGACGAAACTTTAGAAACCGTGATATATCCTTTATTGGAAAAAATCAATTTGATGTGGGTTGCAGATTCTATCAATGAAGTTCATGAAATTTTTGTTTTGAATATTATCAAGCATAAATTGATTGTAGAGATTGATAAACTGCCGTGTGAGCCTAAAAACTCTTCTAAGCCTAAGTTTATGCTTTATCTTCCAGAAAAAGAAAGTCAGAAACTCTCTTTGTACTACATGTATTACTTTCTAAAAAAAGAAAAGTTTCCAGTTTTTTATTTTGGAGAAGAGAAAAACATGCTTCAATTATTAAAGGGGGCAAAAAATTATAAGCCTGACTACATCTTCACTATAATCAATGACTCTTTCTCTGAAAGAGCTATGAAACCTTACATAGATAAGATTCTTCAAGAATATTCTGGAAAATTAATTATAAGTGGCTATCAGGCGGTTAATCAATCTTTGGAGTCTAATGAACAATACGAAGTCTTAAGTAGTTTAGAACAAGTCAACGACTACATTAAGTCGATTAAAGAAATATTACATAACTAACATAAACATTCAATAATGAATAAAATATTAAAACTGTCATCTATCTTATTAGTATTTGTACTAGTATTTTCTTGTAAGCCAAGTGGAGAAAAAGCTGAAACGAAAGCTGCTGGTGAAGTAGCTGAAGAAGTGGGAACTAAATACATGGTAAATACAGCGGATAGTAAAATTTTATGGGAAGGTAGCAAAGTAAGTGGATCTCATAATGGAGATATGAAAATTAAAAGTGGAGAAATTGCTTTAAGTAATGGAAAAATTACAGGAGGGAAATTTGTTCTTGACATGACTTCTATCAATGTTCTTGATTTAGAAGGTGGTAAAAAAGCTGGATTAGAAAGTCACTTAAAGGGTACGGGAGAAGAAGAAAAAAAGGATCACTTTTTCAATGTAGGAGAATATCCTGAAGGGAAATTTGAAATTACAAAAGCGACTCAACTTCTAAATGATGAGAATTCTAATTATATAATCAGTGGTAATTTGACATTGAGAGATCAAACAAAACAAGTTACTTTCAAAGCTAATTTAACTAAGGAGAATGATATGATATCTATTTCAACACCTGCATTTACTATTAACCGAACAGAGTGGGGAGTTAATTATGGTTCTGCAAGTCTTGCGGATGGTTTAAAAGATAAAGCGATTAATGACAACATTGGTCTTGAAATCATGTTAATTGCAAAGAAGTAATTTGATAAAATGATAAATCGAAAGCGCATCAGAAATTATTTTTGATGCGCTTTTTTTATAGGGTTTACACCCAAAAATTATACGAATGAAAAAAGTACTAATTGCTGGAGGAACAGGTCTGATCGGTCAAGAAATCATTAGAATATTAAGCAAAAAAGACTATGAAATCCATGTTTTGTCTAGGAGCAAAAAAGATTCTACAAGTAGTGTTACTTATCATGTATGGAATACAAATGATAGAAGCATAGACTTACAAGCATTAAAAGTAGATACGATTATCAATTTAGCAGGAGCTGGTATTGCGGATAGTCGATGGTCTGAAAATCGTAAAAAAGTATTAATTGATAGCCGTGTCAATTCAGCATTGACAATTAAGGAAAATGTATTAAAACTAGAAGAAGGAGAAAGACCGAAACAATATATTTCAGCAAGTGCAATAGGCTTTTATGGTGATTCAGGAGATCGAATTATGACAGAAAAAGATGTTCCAGTTGATGAGGGCTTTCTTTCTGTGTGTACTCAAAAGTGGGAAGATTCTGCTAATGAATTACAGTCGATTTTACCTATAGTCTCTATTGTAAGAATAGGAATTGTTCTAAGTAAAGACGGAGGTGCTTTCGAAAAAATGTTAATCCCTTTTAAATTGAGAATGGCAAGCTATTTTGGGAACGGAAAAATGAAACAATCTTGGGTTCACATAACAGATATTGCCAACGTATTTATTCATATTATGGAAAATAATCTTGAGGGTGTATATAATGCAACGGCACCTGAAGTTGTTTCTAACAAAGAACTTACCAAACAAATAAAAGAATCAAAAAACGGCTTTTATATCATGAATTCTGTGCCGGCTCCTGCTTTAAGACTAGCAATGGGAGAAATGGCTGATGTCGTTTTGACTAGTAACAATGTTTCCAGCAATAAATTAATACATACTGGTTTTAAATTTGATTTCCCTACAATAAAAGAAGCTATAAATGATCTTGTAAATTAAAAATCTGAGTAATAGAGTACCTGCTTTTACATTTTTATAATTTGCTTAATTACGCTCTACTCCATTTTCATCAAACACTAATGTGTCAGTTATGAATTGGAAATATGGAAGCATCTTTTTAAAGGTATCCACTATTAATCCAGGAAACTCCGCTGATAAGGCTGTCTTATCATCGAATTCTCTCCATAATAGAAATTGTTTGTTTCGAATCAATTCAATATCAGGATGAGTTTTATCATAGCCTTTAGGTGCCGTCTTCAAGGCGTCTCCTTTTAATCCTCCGAAATACTCTTTAATATCTTTTGAGTTTAAGATCTTTCTATATTTTTTGGCTTCCGCCAAAATACCATCACGAATAAATTTTAAATCTTTGGATTCTGGTCCAAAGAATCCACCTCCAATAAATGACTGACCCCCTGGCTGTACTTTAAAATAAAATCCTCCTCTCCTGTACTTACCATCTCGAGTATAACTAGCGGCTAAAAATTCTTTATACGGTGCTTTGTTTTTTGAAAATCTTACGTCTCTATAAATCCGCATTACCTTTGCCTTTTCTATTTGATCAAAAGTATTTAGTTCCTCTTCCACACTCGCTACTAACTCCTTGAACGATGCATGAGCCTCTTGATAACGAGGCTTGTTAGCATTAAACCACTCTCTATCATTGTTTGAACTAAGCTCTTTCAAAAATTTGAAATGCTCTTTCTTAACAGGATTATTCATTTTGTTTCTTTTTATTCTACTTACTTAAATGGAAGTATATGTGATTTGTTCATATATAAATACTCCGCTTTCTTAGCACCCAACTTTCTCCATACTCTACTTATCGATTCCAAATCACTCCCCAAAAAGTCCAATTCCTCTATCCCTTTCTCACTAATATATTTCGCTACTTCATAAGCCATCAATACTGCTGGATATACCTTTTTATACTCCTTATTATTTACGGCTAATAAATAATAAGCCTTTTTCTTATCATATAACACACATACACTCGCTATCTTTTTACCCTCGATTCTCACATTTAATACCTCTCCCGCATGTCGATCGTATAAGGCTTCTATCAATTCTATATACCTTACTCTTGTCACCCCGTGATTTCCTAAATCATCTACCCAATCTTTATGAAAATCATATAATTCTTCTGCTTCTTTCTTAGATGCTGCAACTAAATCAACTACATCCTTTTGCTTATTTATCATCCTCCTATAATTCCCGTCCATCCCTTGAAGCAAAGCCTTAGCACCTAAACGCAAATCCCATACATAAGTCTGACGAAGCTTTTGGGCGAAAGCCCGATCCTTAAATTCTTGAATCACCTTTCCTATCTTCTCATGCATCCCTGGTGTATATTCTACGCTCATTTTCACTCTATGAGGTAAGGATTTCATCAACTCCATTCCAAGTAACTCATACCTATCTTCCTTTACTTCTTCCGCATAAAATAATCCATTATACTTTAAAAAAGTAGGAAAGTTTATACTCTTAAATCCCATCTTTTTTGTCAGCCCAAAAACCCAAATCGCTTCCACATTCCCTCCTTTCTCAATAAATCGACAATCCCATCGATCACCACATACTGCCTGTAGATACCATGCTTGACACCATATCGGCAATTGGTCCGAATCACAAAGTAAATATGAATCTTTACTACCTATCATTTTTTACGGATTATCGTCAAGCCGTCTCGAATCGGTAACAAGCTAACTTGAACTCTTGAATCCTTGGCTAATCTTTCATTAAATTCATGAATAGCTTCCGTCTTTTTATCTTTATTTTCCTCCACAACCTTTCCTTTCCATAGCACATTATCCAATAAGAAAAATGCACCTTTCTTTAACTTTGGCAACAGTAAATCATAGTAATATTCATTGTCCTTTTTAGCTGCATCAATAAGGATAATATCCCATTCCTCTTCTATTTTACTCGCTATTTCCTTTGCATCTCCCAATATCAAATCCACCTTTTCACAATGTTCTGATTCGTTAATCATCTCGTGCGCAATGTAATGATTTTCAGGATTGATTTCTATTGTAGTTATCTTTCCATCAGAAGGTAAAACCTCAGCAATCGAAATAGTAGAATAACCTGTAAAAGTTCCTATTTCTAGTACCCTTTTGGCGGAAGCCAGCTGAACCAATTGCGCTATAAATGCACCTTGCAATGGACCACTTATCATATGGCCTTGATTCGTTCTTAAGTATGATTCTCTAGCAATTTTCTGTAATAAGTTGCTTGTTTTAGTAGAGTTTTCTACGCAATAGTTTTCAATATTTTTTGGTAACAAATCAAGCATTGCTAAATCTTTTTTTCAAAACTGGATAAGAGAATACGGCGAAGGAAATTATAACTACACCAATATAAAAATTAGTACTTAAATCTTTGTATTCTGCTAGTATCGCTGCTGCTAACAAAATTCCATAAACAGGTTCCAAATTTACAACTAAGTTAGAAGCAAATGCAGACAATTGACGTAGTGAACGCATACTCAAGATATAAGCAAACGTAGTGCATACTAAAGCTAGTATCAGTAAATATACGTAGTCCATACCTTGTGGCATCCATTCAATTTCAGGATTGTATAAATATACAAATGGTGCACAGATTGTTACAAAAACAAAAACCCCAAATAACTGAATGCCGGCTATCTCAGTTGGCTTTGCATCATCAATATATTTCTTATTTAGAATTGAAAATAAGGCGGCAAATAAAGCCGAGAATAGCCCTACAATTACCCCTTGATAAAATTCTACTTTTATTCCATTCACTATAAAATACATACCTGGAAGTATTATAATTCCAGTTACTAATTCTAACCATTCAAATTTTCGCTTTACAATCAAGGGTTCAAGAAAAGAAGTGAATAATGAAGTTGTTGCTAGGCATATCAAACTAATACTCGCATTACTTAGTTTTATTGAACCATAAAAAGTAACCCAATGAAGTCCTACGATTATCCCTATAAGCATGAATCGTATAATCACTTTCCTCGGAAGTGTCTTTACTAATTTTCCAACTTTAAGTATAAAAAGGAAACTAATACTTGCGATTCCCACTCGCCACCATACAATTGATATCGCAGAAATATTTATCAATTTACCTAAGATTGCAGTAAATCCATATAAGACGACAGCAAGGTGTAATTCTAAATAAGCTCTTCGAGTCTCATTCATTAATCGATGTAAATGACTTTACGTAAAAATCGAAAAGCAACTGTTATCTCAAGAGTCGTATTTCGTATTTCCTGTGCCCGAATTGTTGTAGGTTGTCCTGTTACAGGATTAATTACATTGCCTATATCAGGAGAAGTATATTGATTAAAAAAATCAGGCATAATATTCATTTCAATTGACACACCATATAACTCTGCAATGTCATATTGATAGCCTCCACCAATTGTAATACCGCCGGTAAATGGACGTACAAATTGAGGAAATGGTGAACTCGTAGATATAATTCTATTATTTATCTCATTGAGATTTGTAAACGCCGTATATTCTCCGCGGATACCCATCTTGTAATATAACTTTTCATTATAAAATTTCTTTGCTCCCACTCCCAGTAACACATTATTATACTTATATGATACGCCTGGAACAAAGACGTTTTGAAAAGTGGAAAAAAATCTTGAGGTAGATCGACCTCTTTGATGTAGACCAACATTTAAATACAGGGAACCGAATTCATTTCCTTCATCATAGGTTTCAAAAAAGAAACCTACATTATAGCCTAACATAGGTTGAGCTCCTAGTGAATTCCCTTGTTGTGTTCCTATAGCTAGACCCCCTTTCGGTCCGAACCAAAAACTTTGTGCGTTTGCATTTAAACTTAAAAGCAAACAGATTCCAAATGTTATTAAAAGTCTCATATGTCTGTAAAGGTAAAACTATCTGTTCTATTCGATCGACCTTTTCTCAATTTTGGTTTACGAATCGTTCTTAATCCTTTCAAATAAAGGACTTCACCATGTTTTAATTCCTCGTTTTCTTTTAAATAATTACGTTTACGAAGTGATTTTTCTGTAACTCCATATCGCTGAGCGATTTCTATAATTTTCTCTCCGTGACGCACTTCATGTGTATCTCTTGAGCCAGAGAAACTTGATTTTTTAGGTTCTAGATAGACAACTGTTTTATCTAATAATTCTTCTTTAATTTTATATGCTTTATCATTAAATTCATATAAATCGTTCACATGAATTCCTGTACGAATGGCTATTTCTTGTAAAGATTCACCACCTTCGGACCAAGTTAATTGCACTCCATTATGAGCGTTTAAATCGGGAAAAGATGTTGGACTTTCTTTTTCATCATCTGAAAGCACAGCATCTCCTAATTCTTTTACTTCTGCTAATAATTTATCGAAATTAAAGCCTTTGTTTGCTGTATTATCATCTTTATTTTCTGCTAAAGCCTTTTTTACATTGTTTTCCCACTTTCGTTTGTATTTCACATAATTTCTAGTAAAATCATTATCTTTAGTGGCTTCCGCCCAAAAGGATTTCTTCTTTTTCTTCGTGCTTGGGTTTGTCGCTAAATCAGCAGTATTTTCTTCGGGTTCGTCTAAGTCATTTAAAGATTCTGCCATAAATTCTAATTCAGCCTGATCGAGATCATCTTGTTCAAATTCTGGCAGATTGGTATCTTTAGATTGGCTGGCTTCAGCAAGCATATTAAGTTCATCAGCTGCCATGTAATCAAATCTAGACAATTGATATTTTTGAATTACGCCAATTATCTTAGCAGGATATTTTGGGTCAGTAGCATAACCAGCTTTTTTAAGCCCTTTCGCCCAAGATTTATAGTCAGTCTCTGAATAATCAAATAAAAATCCATATCTCTTGTTATTCATTAGAAATTCAGAATGGGCAATGTAGGAAGCCTCGTCACTAGAAAATACTCTGAAACAACTTTCTCTTAAGTTACCATTTTTGTCTAGGTCGTCATCAACAATATAATATGTTTCTCCTTCCCAACTAGATCCACACTTAATGCCAAAGTGGTTATTGGAAAATGTAGACAATTCACTTCTACCCCAGTTTGATTCTAGTAAGCCTTGGGCTAACTTAACACTTGCTGGAATTCCTGTTCTTTCCATTTCAGAAACAGCAATGTACTGAAAAGTTTCGATATAAGAATCTACGAGCTCTTGCGCATTGATTGCATAAAATGAGCTAAGAATCAAAATACACGTACTAACTAACTTCTGCATATCCAGTGGATTTAAATATTATTAATAATAATATATGTCTATCAAAAACCATTCCTAAAAAAAATGGGTTGATAGGACGGTGTCTCTTGACATCGATTATTTAATAAACATATAAACAGAAAAAATATTATGGCGAACATAATGGACATGCTTCAATCTCAACTTACACCTGAGTTATTAGGTTATTTATCAAAGTCAATAGGAGGAGAAGATAGAGAGAAAACAGCAGTTGCTGCAAACGGTGTATTTTCAGTATTGCTAAATGCAATGACAAGAAATGCTGCACAACCAGCAGGAAGAGAAGGATTATTAGGAGCATTGGACAGAGATCATGATGGAAGTATTCTTGATGATGCCGTAGGTTTACTAAGTGGAATGAAAGCTCCACAAAATAGTAACATGCTAAATGCAGCAGGAATGCTAAAACATATCTTAGGTGGAAAACAAACTAATGTAGTTCAGAACATTAGTAAAGTGAGTGGACTAGATGCAATGGACGTAGGACAATTGTTATTAAAATTATCACCTTTAGTTATGGGTGTACTTGGTAAGCAAAAACAATCTCAAGGACTAGATGCTTCTGGTTTATTTGATTTACTTCAAGGGTCTACAAGACAACAAGTACAGCAAAACCCTCAAGCTTCAATCTTTGAAAAAATATTAGACAGAGATGGAGATGGCAGTATCATGGATGATGTAGCTTCAATTGGGTTTAAAACATTAGGTGGATTATTTAGAAGATAGATCGTTTGCAATTTCAATAAACAATGAATAATGTTTAATTCCGCTGTTATGTGGGACCGTGATTGGTGCATTATGAATGTGGAATGTGCAATACTAAATAATTATTACTATGTGATGTGATCCAAGTTAAAAATATAGAAGTCGCACTAGCTTATTTTCATTGGAAAATGAGCGACTCTTATAAATAATTAATGGTATTACACCATATTTGCCCTCTTTTAAATTCTATTACATAATCTTATGATTATGAGTACTTTTTTGAAAAAAAATTATGTTTACCTAAAAGGTAAATTAATCTTTAAAATCAATTAGTTAAAAATGAAAAGAGGGCATTTTTTTATTTTTCTTTTGGGCTTGACCCTACTTTTTACATCTTGTAAAAAAAACAAAACAGATTCTTCAGAAACAGCGACATTAGTTACTGGTAATCCCGCAGTAGACAATCTTACTGCAGAATTAAAATCAAATCCTGACAATCCCGAATTGTATTACGAACGCTCGATTGCTTTTGCAAACATGGAAGCATTTGACAATGCAATTGTTGACATGGAGGTTGCTATGAAAATTGACAGCTTAAAGCCTAAATACTACGCTCACTTATCGGACCTATTTCTTAGCTATTACCGATCCAAACAAGCCTTACAAACTTTACAAGTTGCTTCGGATTTATTCCCTACTAATATTCCTATTCGATTAAAATACGGTGAATTACTTATTACTTTAAATCAAAATCAAAAGGCAGTTCAAGTCCTTTCCAATATCATGGAACAGGATAATCAAAATGCAGATGCCTTCTTTTTAATGGGAATCTTGATGCAATCACTTGGTGAAAAAGAAAAAGCGAAAAAGGCTTTAAAAGAAGTAGTTAGTATCGACCCAGAAATCACTGATGCTTATATTTTACTCGGAGAGTTATATGAAGAAGAAGATCCCAAACTGGCTCTTCAATACTTAGAAAATTCGATTACAGTTGATCCACAAAACATAAATGCGATCCATTCTAAAGCCTTCTTTTTACAAAACCACGATAGAGTTACAGAAGCATTAGAACTGTATCGAGAAATAAATTTAATTGATCCTTCTTATGCTCCTGCTTTTTTAAATGCGGGTATTCTATATATTGCAGAAGATGAGTTAGAAAAAGCGTATGAACAGTTTAATATTTTGGTAGGTATTGCACCAACAGATCATCTGGCTTATTATTATAGAGGCTTGACACTTAAGTTACAAGGTAAACTTAAAGCTGCAAGACAAGATATTGAACAATCATTGGTATACAAAGATGATTTTCAGAAAGCCATTGAGGAATTAAAAAACGTAAATACTGAAATTAAAAGAGAGGGATTATAATTATTCTTCCTCTGAAGAATGAAAATAAGCATGTACTTTCTTTGCTGCTGACAATCCTACAACTGTTGCCATAGAGGAAATAGATTGCAATTTTATTTTCGAAATTGAGCCATAGAAAATAAGTAATTTGTTCGCAGTCTTTTCACCAACTCCATCAATTGAAGTTAGTTCAGTACCAAGAGCATTTCTAGATCTTTGGTCTCTATGAAAGGTGATCGCAAAACGGTGGGCCTCATTCCTAGCATGTTGAATAACTTTTAGTGTTTCACTCTTCTTATTGATATAGAGCGGAATAGGATCTTCTGGAAAGAATATTTCTTCAAGTCGTTTGGCAATACCTATCATCAAGATTTTATTCTCGAGTTCAAGTTCTTTTAATATTGCATATGCAGCACTTAATTGACCTTTTCCACCATCTATAATCACTAATTGAGGAAGGTCTTGATTTTCTTCTTTCAACCTTTTATAGCGACGATAAACCACCTCTTTCATACTCGCAAAATCATCAGGTCCTACGACCGTCTTAATATTAAATTTTCGATAATCTTTTTTAGATGGTTTTGCATTTTTGAATACAACACAGGAAGAAACAGGATTTGTCCCTTGAATATTGGAATTATCGAAACATTCGATATGAAAAGGGACCACGTCCATTTGAAGATCTTCTTGCATGGTCTTTAAAATCCGTTCGCTACTCGTAACTTTCTTTGCCTTATTCATCGCTTCCTTTCGGAGCTGAAGCTGATAATACTTTACATTTTTCATAGAAAGGTCAAGTAATTTCTTTTTATCACCTCGTTCAGGAAGAGTAATCTTTACATTTTCAATAAGCCAACCAAGGTCAAAAGGAACAAGAATTTCTTCTGCAAAACTTTTAAATTTTTCTCTGATTTTTTCAATGGCAAAAAGAAGAATATCTTCTTTTTCTTCGTCCATGTTTTTAGTCAATTCAACTGTATCCGTATTAATTAAAACACCATTAATAATCTTTAAGTAATTGACATAAGCTGTTTTCTCGTCTTCTTCATAACCGAAAACATCTATATTTCCTAAACTAGTAGAAACTACCGTTGACTTAGCTTGATAATCTTCAAAAGCCCATAATTTTTATTTGTAACTCTGCGCTTGATCGAATTCCATAGCTAAAGCGTGTTTTTCCATCTGCTCTTTTATGAACGTCTTCACTGGAGTGAAATTCCCATTAAGAATATTTCGAATCTGCTGAATTTTATCGTTATAAATTTCTTCACTTTCAAGTCCTATGCAAGGTCCTGCACAATTTTTTATGTGGTATTCTAAGCATACTTTGAATTTATCTTGAGCTATATTTTTTTCAGAAAGAGGAAGGAAACATGTACGTAGCTGAAATAGTTTTTTTATGATGTCAAGGATAATATTTACTCGGTGCTTTGAAGTATAGGGACCGAAATAGGTAGATCCATCACGAATAAGACGCCGAGTAAAAAACACACGAGGAAAAGGCTCTTTTTTGATTACAATGTAGGTATAGTTTTTACCATCTTTCATTAAAACATTATACCTAGGTTGAAATTTTTTAATGAGCGTATTTTCCAAAAGAAGAGCATCAGCCTCAGTTTCTACGATAGTAAATTCAATACGAGATGCATGTTGGACCATCTTTCTCGTCTTATATGCTTTATTTTTGGTTGACCCAAAATAAGAAGTCAATCTATTTCTAAGGCTTTTAGCTTTACCGACATAAAGGATTACATCGTCTTCGTCTAAGAATCGATAAACGCCTGGCTGACGTGGTATTTTCGCTTGTATTTCTTTGAAATCTTTGTCCGTCACAATCTATGCTTCATCCATTCCTAAAATCATCAATTTGGCGCTTGCCATATTTGTAGCAAGAGGAACATTGTGTACATCACATTGCCTCATTAACATTTGCACATCAGGCTCATGTGGATGCTTATCAAGTGGATCTCTAAAGAAAAAGACCATATCCATTTCTCCTGTTGCAACCATGGCTGCGATTTGAGCATCACCTCCTAGTGGACCCGACAAAAATTTGGTCACTTCGAAACCAGCCTCTTCTATATGACTTCCAGTTGTACCTGTTGCATATAAACTGACAGAATGTAGATATTCTCGGTTTTGAAGGATGAAATTTATTAGTTCAGGTTTTTTACCATCATGTGCAATGAGTGCAATTTTTTTATATTTCACTACTTAAATTTTAATCAAAGTTAGTTTTATTATTTCTTTTATGATACTTAATAAATGATAGCTAAATGTTGGCTATGTTGCCAGTTTATAAGTATTTATAGAATATTTGGGTTAAATAGACGTTAAATGCATTAAGTAATAAACAAAGAAAAGTATATTTCAGTTTATAAAGTACATAGGTTACAAATGACAAAATCGATTAATGAATTACATTTTTAAAATAGGAACACTTTTACTCTTTATGACTAGTTTTTCGTTTTTGGGTCAAGCCCAAAATAGCGATCAACAAGTTATCTTAGAAAAAATAAATAAACTTAGATCCAAAGGATGTAATTGTGGTGGTCGATACATGCCTCCTGCAGAACCATTGGAATGGAGTGCTGTTCTTATGACTTCAGCATATAGACATGCTAAGGATATGAAGTCCAAAAAGTACTTTTCCCATTACTCACCTACTGGAACTGATGTTGGAGATAGACTAGATGCTGTAGGATATATTTGGTCTTTTTGTGGTGAAAATCTAGGAAGCGGACAAAAGAATTTTGATGAAGTTCTTGAAGATTGGATTAAAAGTTCAAGTCATTGCCGTATGTTACTAAATCAAGAAGTAGAAGAAGTTGCTGTTGCTCAAGCAGGGACTTATTGGGTTCAACATTTTGGGAAAAAGTTTGAACAAGAAAGCGCTAGTAGAAACTAATAATTTTTAAAATATTTTATGCGTTAGCCCTGTCAGAGCTTAAGCTCTGACAGGGCTAATTTTTTTGATCCTGCGGAACGTTGCTGCCCACCCTGAGCTGATGCTCAGGTTCTCTCACTTCGCCACCCTCCGCAAAGGTTCGCTTTGCGTTCTCTCCCTATTTTGAAGTGCCCTTCAAAATTATAAACGGTCGTTCACATTTAGTCAATCTGATCCTGCGGAACGTTCGTTCACACCAAAAAAGAAGTTTTTATCATCTTACTGGTAACTAGATTTTCAAAGTTAGCTTCCGATCGATCTTTAGCTTTCATTTCACAAAACAGCTTTAATAAACCTTTTATTAAAGTTAAAAATCACTTATGATTTTATCATAAATGATTTCAAAACATGTGCCTTATGAAAGATACACTTATCAATAAAAAATGGACAAAATATAGAGATACCTTCTTCCTTTTTGGAATGTGTTGTTCTCTTTTCATTGTATTTACAGCATTTAAACTATCGATTCCTATCCAATCAAAGGAAAATCCTAAGCTTACAATAGATAAACCACTGGATACAAATCAGACACCCATAACTTACCATAGAAAAGTAAGAAAACTGCCTCCGAAAAAAACAATAGAAAAAGTGAAAATTGATATTCCGCCCAAAATTGTGACGGAAACAATAGATTATATAGAATCAGATCCTCTTGACAATTATGAAGAAGAAGAGGATTTTACGGGAGAGTCATTTGTAGAAGAAAGCAAAAATGAAGGTAAAATTGAAATTGAGAAAAAAGAAGAAGAGGACCCTATTGTAATCTTCGCTTCAAGAATGCCTGTATTTGGAGACTGTCGAGAGATAGACGACAAAAAGGCTCGCGAAAAGTGTTCAGAAAAAGCTCTTATAGAATATATGTACGATAATATTTCTTATCCAGAAATTGCAAAAATCAATAATATTGAAGGTACTGTATATGCAGAATTAGTTATAGATAAAGAAGGTAAAGTTTCAAATATTAAAATCGTTCGTAATCCAGGAGGAGGCTTAGATAAAGTCGTCAAGAAAATGCTAGAAGAAATGCCCCAGTGGGAAGCTGGCAAAAACAACTTTCGACCAGTTAAAGTTAAGTTCACTGTACCAGTGACTTTCAAATTAAATTAAAAATAGATAGGGCAAACTTTCGTTTGCCCTATCTATTTTTAGTAAGAAACTTCACAATTCTTAGCTCTGTTCTCTGTATTTTACCATAGTCAAAATCGTTGCTAAAGCAACTGTTTCACCAGTCTCATCATATACATCTACTAAAAACTTAACGATTCCTTTCTTGATGTCATCTTCATCTTTTTTCTCTTGACCCAATTTTTCTTTTACTGACAACTTAACTCCTATTGTCGCTCCAGCATAAATTGGCTTTATGAATCTACATTCATCCAAACCGTAATTCAATAAAACTGGACCTTTAGCTGCATCTACAAATAAACCTGCAGCAGCTGATAAAATAAAATATCCATGTGCTACTCGCTTTTCAAAAGTTGTCCCTTCCAAACTTGTGACATCTGTATGGGCATAAAAATGATCCCAACTTACATTTGCAAAATTCACAATATCAGCTTCCGTAATTGTCCTTTTATGAGTAACAACAGTATCTCCTACTTGTAAATCTTCGAAGTGTTTTCGGAACGGATGAACAGAAGTGTCTTTAAAATCTGCTCCTTTTTGATATTGTTGAGTTACAGCAGTCATTGCTGTAGGAGAACCTTGAATCGCACAACGTTGTAAATAGTGCTTAACTCCACGCATTCCTCCCATTTCTTCTCCTCCTCCAGCTCGACCAGGACCTCCATGAACTAAAAGAGGCATAGGAGAACCATGTCCTGTACTTTCTTTAGCACAGTCTCTATTCAATACTAAAATTCTTCCATGATGCGTAGCAGCATTTACTACGTAATCTCTTGCTATATCATTGTCATAAGTAGTTATAGAACTTACCAATGAGCCTTTTCCCTTATTTGCTAATTCTATCGCTTCATCCAAATTTGAATACCCCATAATTGTACTTACAGGACCAAATGCTTCAATTTCATGTACTCCATTCAGTTTCCAAGGATCATTGGCAACCATTAAAATAGGACTCATAAAAGCCCCTTTTGATAAATCAACATTTGGAATATCAAGTGTGTCAGGATCACCATAAACAATAGTAGCATCTTTTCTTAATTCAGCAATACGCTCCTTCACTTCGATCACTTGCTCCTTTCCCGCTAAAGCCCCCATTCGTACACCCTCTGTTCGCGGATCTCCGATGATCGTTTTTTTCAATTGAGCACTTAATGCCAATTGCACATCTTCAACAAGGTTTTCAGGAACAATGATTCTTCTTATTGCCGTACATTTTTGACCGCATTTAACAGTCATTTCCTTTCGCACCTCTTTAACAAATAAATCAAATTCTGCTGTACCTGGGACAGCATCAGAACCAAGGACTGCACAGTTTAAAGAATCTGCCTCCATATTAAAATGAACAGATTTTTCAATCAATCTCTTATGAGACTTTAGCATTTGACCTGTAGTGGCTGAACCAGTAAAGGTTACCATATCTCCAGTTTCAATATAATCTAGAATTCCTCTAGCTGAGCCACAAATTAATTGTAGTGATCCTTCAGGTAAAATTCCACTATTGATAATATCTCGTACCATTGCTTCAGTCAAGTAACTTGTTAAAGTCGCAGGCTTTACAACTGCTGGCATTCCTGCTAACCAATTTACTGCACATTTTTCTAACATCCCCCAAATTGGAAAATTGAAGGCGTTAATATGAATTGCAACACCAGTTTTAGGAACCATTATATGATGACCCATAAAAGTTCCACCTTTGGACATCCCTACAGGCTCCCCTTCAACGTAATATGTTTGATCACCTAGTTTTCTTCGAAGCGATGCATTAGCAAATAGATTTCCTATTCCACCCTCTATATCAATCCAAGAATCAACTCGAGTAGCTCCAGTTTTATAACTAATCGGATAATATTTCTCCTTTATATCATAAAGATACAAGGCTAATTTCTTAATCATTACTCCCCTTTCTCGAAAAGTCATTTTTCGCAATGATTTATTCCCCACCTTTCGACCGTATGCCAACATCTCCCCAAAATCAATTCCATCTGCATTAGCTAAAGCAACTAATTCACCAGTAGACGCATCAAGTAATTCCTTACCACTTCCACTTCCTTCTGTCCATTTCCCTGCTATATAATTCCCTAATTTCATAAGATATTTTTGTTGGCTTCCGCCAAAATGATTGGTCTATTGACCCATTAAATCCTCTATTTCAACAATCGTTTTAGGAATTGGTTTTCCTAAGATTTTACTGCCATCTTTTATTACTTGAACGTCGTCCTCTATTCGGATGCCACCAAAATCATAATAAGATTCTAAACTCCCATAATTTACAAACGAACTCCATTTTCCCTGTGCTTTCATTTTTTCAATGAGCTCTGGTATAAAATAGATCCCAGGTTCTACAGTTATTACAAAATCTTCCTCTAGCTCTCTTGCCAATCTTAAAGATTTTAAGCCTAGTTGTGTACTCCTTTCCATCTCTCCATAACCAACCCTTTGTTCCCCTAGATTTTCCATGTCATGTACATCCATTCCTATCATATGTCCGAGTCCGTGTGGCATAAATAATCCACCAACTCCTTCTGTAATCATATCTTCTACATTTCCCTTTACCAATCCCATGTCCTTCAATCCGTTCAACATTATTCTATACGATTCAAGATGCAAAGATTTGTATGTAACTCCAGGTTTAACCATTTGGATACATTGCTCTTCCATCAATAATACCAATTCATATAATTCTTTTTGCTTAGTATTAAATCGTCCATTTACAGGAAATGTCCGTGTAATATCTCCCGCATAACCATAACCATTTTCTGCCCCACTATCATTCAAGACTAATTGGCCATCCATCATTTTGTTTTCATGATGGTGATTGTGTAATGTTTGTCCATTTATAGAAAAAATAACAGGATAAGATAATTCGCAATGGTGATGATGCAGCTTTTTGTGTATTTCTGCCACTACCTCATATTCGTATTTCCCTGGCTTAGTAAATCGCATAGCTTCTATATGCATTGCTCTAGTCACATTAACAGCTTCTTCCATCTGAACAATTTCTTCCACTGTTTTATAACTCCGAATATCAACAACTGCTTGAATTAATTTTTCAGAACTAGACGCATTAATTTTAGTTGGGTCAAGCCCAAAAAGTTGACCTGCTAAAATCATGTGATCGTGGCGATATGGCGGTAAAAAATGGATGTCTTTTTGATCCTGAAGCCTTGTATAAAGTTCGCCCAAAGGCTTCACTTCATCAATATTACACATATCAGCATATTCTCTTAATGCCTTTTGGGGCCCCACCCAAATTATATCATCAATACTATAATCGTTACCATATAAAGTGGATCTACCCGATTGACAATCCATTACAACATGTAGATTAGGTAAATTTATTCCAAAGAAATACCGAAAAGTACTGTCTTGACGGAACCGATAAATATTGTCTTTATAATTTAAAGGAGATTCTGTATTTCCAGGAATCCAAATAAGTCCATCATTCAACTTCTCTTTAAGTTGATTCTGTCTTGTTGCGTAAGTGTTTTTTGAAAATAGCTGCATATGCAAGTATACGATATGAAATTAAAAACACTTGCATTTTATTCGGTCATTTACTTCTTTTAATTCAATTATTTACATAATCCATTAATTACCTTATTCTGCATTTATATAATGTCATAACTGAAAATAATGAAGCTGTACACTATATATCTTGTTGTGCCAATATTTTTTATTGTTTCACTTCTTCACTCCATATTTTCTCCCCTTTTTTATTGATATAAAAAAGCTCGAAAAAACCAGTATATCTGCCATCTGAATATATAAATCTCCTTCCCTTTGCAATTCCGTTCATAAATTCCCCATAATCGACATTTCTCTTAAATGGTATCACTTCTTTTCCATTATTGTCGATGAAGGCTTCTATAAATGAACCGCCATTACTTATAGTGTCAGATTCAAGTGATACTGCAGCTAAACCTTCAGCAAAATCACTTCTAACATAATATTTCGGTTGGATAACAACACTTCCTGATGTATCGATAAAGCCCCATTTGTCATTCATTTGAACTGCTGCCATTCCGTTCGAAAAAGGGTTTGTTCTTTGAAATCCTTGGTCATTGATTCTATGACCTTTTTTGTTTACAAAGTAATAGCTGTCATCCGTGTATTCAATTGCAAACCCTTCTGCATATTCTCCAACATTTTTATTCTGAACTGGAATAAAGTCGGCGTTTCTTGTTAAAAAATATGTTTCATTATTTTGCTCCACAATTGAAATAGAATCATTAAACGTTGTGGCAGATTCTAATTCAGGTTGGATTACCCAATTACCTGTCTTGTCGATAAAACTATAATACCAATTGCCAGGATAAAGATTAACATTTTCTGCAAAAAAAACACAAGCGTTTTCATCGTCAGAATCATCAAAATCTACATCTTTTATACGAATCATAGCCAAACCATTTTTAAAGTTGAAAATTTCTGAAACTTCCTTCCCTTCTGGCATTATTAGTTTCTGTAGATTAATAACTTTTTCTCCTTTAGTATTTAAATAGTAAAAACCCGATTCGTCTTTAAATGACAATAAGCCTTCCGAATAATGTCCCCAAACTTTGTCCGATGTAAAAACTATGCCTCCATTTATGTTCAAGAAACCTTTTCTCTTTGCCTTTTGAAAAAAAACAAGTCCACTGTGAAATTCACTGTCAAGAATATCGAAATTGTCAAGAAACACCTCTAATCCTGTCGAATCAATAAAACCACTTTGTCCATTTGCCTTTACTACAAACCATCTATTGTCATTTTGTGAAAAACCTCCTTTCGCAGTTCCTAATAGAATTAATATGATGATTACACTTCTCATTTATTTGACTTTTTGAGGTGTATTTTAATCCGAATAATGCAAAATATAATCTACAACGAATCAATGTTTCACTGGAGTACCAGATTCACTATTACTTACGATATATTTAGGGCTAGCGTTGCTATATAAAATCCTCCAAATCTCTTGATATTGTTGCATTTTCATCCCTCTTAACAAATGCATAATTCGTTTAATCTTTAATAATCAAAAATTAAACTTTTGCATCATTATCTCCAAAAACTGTTACATCAGTTATTTGTTGTTTAGTTTCCAAAGTAATAGCTTCTATTTCCTCTTGAGTCCAATCAAAACTTTTCGAAAATATATCAACAATTAAAGATAAATATTTCTTGACAGACTCGACATCAAAATAAAGTCTTCCACTTCTTCTATTAAAAAAATCTGCTGGGTAATAACAAGATTCGTTGGCAATAACAAACCGTATTTCTTCCTTAATCAAGCTTTCTTGAATATTTCCATCTACATTAGCAGCCTTTTCTAATATATTCTTTGCTGTTTTTCCATAGTTTGTAACAAGAAACCAAACATTATATTCCGTTATCCCTTTATGTTGAAATTCCGCAGTAGTTTTCTTTAAAAAATCTTGATACTCTCGATAGGTAGAAAATGAATCTTTATGGATTTTGTACGTTTTTGTTTTACAGGGAATGTTCTTGTCTTGCTTTTTAATAATTAAGTCGACAATTTTTTTCGCCATTTTTCTAAATCCTGTCAATTTTCCCCCAGCAATTGATATTAATCCATTATCTGAAATAAAAATTTCATCTTTTCTTGATAATTCACTAGGTGACTTCCCATCTTCATGAATTAAAGGACGCAATCCGGCCCAGCTTGATATCACATCCTCTTTAACCAAATTAACTGAAGGAAAGGTCTTATTTACTTTTGAAAGCAAATATCTGATGTCTTTATTTGTGCAAAGGACTCGATCTAAACTATGATTATAATTAGTATCTGAAGTACCTATATATGTTACTAGACCACGCGGTATTGCAAAAATCATACGATTATCGAAAGCGTCGAAATATACAGAATGAGATAAATTTAATTTGGATTTAGGAACTACAATATGTACCCCTTTGGTTAGATGTAAAGATTTCCCAGACACACTACCATCAATTGCACGTAATTTATCAACCCACGGACCAGCTGCAGAAACAATATGTTTTCCCTTAAACTCAACTGTGGATTTAGCTTGTAATCTATCAACACATTTAACTCCAACAATTGAATTATTCTCATATATAAAATCTTCAACTTTCATATAATTGAATGCTACAGCTCCTTCTCTACATGCAGCTTTTATAAGTTCTATTGTTAGTCTTGCATCATCAGTTCTATATTCTGAATATGCCACACCACTTTTAAGAATTTCTTCATTTAAAAGAGGTTCTGCTTTCAACATACCTTCTTTGTTGAGTATTCTTTTTCTATCCTTTTTAGTAACATCAGCCATCCAATCATAAACAGAAATTGCCATACTTGCAGTAAACTTTGTAAATGTACCCCCTTTTACAATTGGCAACATCATAGTTTCGGGATGAACTAAATGAGGAATATTTTTATGAGCAACAGCTCTTTCTAATCCAGTTTCTCTAACTAAACCAAACTCTAATTGCTTTAAATATCGAAGTCCTCCGTGAATTAATTTTGTGCTTTTAGAGGAAGTACCACTTGCAAAATCTCTCTTTTCAACAAGCAATGTAGATAATCCTCTAAGAGAGGCATCCAAGGCTATTCCTGCACCTGTAATTCCTCCACCTATAACTATTAAATCATAAGTGTTTGATAATGCAACCTTTACTCTCTCTGCTCTATTTTGATTTGTGAATTTTAATTGTTGCATTAAATATAATGTTTAAAAGCCGGTTGTCTTAGAATATTTATTTGTACAGTAATGATTTCTTCATCACAAACACTAAATTTAATATGAGGTTCACCATTTAATTCAATAGATTCTTCATTTCTAAAAAACCAAAAGCTAAATTATCATTATTAAACAACTTAGGCTTAAAATATTGCTCTTCTTATTTCTGGATATAAGTTTTCTAATAACTCTACCATTACATCATCTTTATCCTTAAAGTCTGTACTAAAAATACTTTTATACTCTGAAGGAATAGCCCTTTCGTCTCCAGAAATTGAATAATTTTCAATCTCTTCAGTAATCGATTCACTTAATCTTGAATCAAATAAACTACAATTTTTATTACCATTTACATCTATTTCTACATCCAACGTGGTTATTCTTTTTGTAATTTCTATTAAAACTTCTCCTTTTACCAACAAGGTATCAGAATTAGTTATAATTTCTTCTTCAAACTCTCTAGATTCAGTATTATTACTATTGGTATATTCAGGGGAATTAATTTCAATTTCAATATAACAATCTAAGTCATTTGGACGTCCTATAGGATCATAAATTATTTCTATGTAAGTACTTGATTCATCTTCTAAATCCTCTAAAATATTCTTTAATTCAAAACTACCAAATGACTCTATTGGAAAGTCAGGTTCAATAAGATAGATCAATCTTGCTGAATTCAATGAAAATTCAATTAATGAATCGAGGCCTTGGTTTGAATACTCATATTGTTGAGACTTCAAAAAACTAACGTGAGCATTTTTAGCATTAGATTTCAACTTATTGTTTTTATAAACATCCAAGTTTTCTTGCCCTAACATAAAATATTCCTCTCCAATATTTTCTTTGAGTGATACTCTTTTTTCTTCATAAGTAATATGATCAGAATTAAACTTATCAAGAGTAAATTGATGAGACTCGTCTATTTTATCTAGTAATTTTCCGTACATTTTATATGCTGACTCTTTGTCTTTAAGAATTCCTGATGCTTCTAGACTCTCTGCTTTTTGTTCTTCCTCTTTCAGAATCTTTGTTAATGAATTAATAAGTATTGTTCTGTATGAAGATTTCGGACCTTCTTTTTTAAGTTTCTTAAGTGCGCTTTTATACGCACGAGAATAATTCCCATTTCTAAAACTCTTTTGCGGACTTGAACAGGATAAAAATAATATTACACTGAATAAAATGATAAAATTTTTCATGTCAAAATCAATTTCATTTATTGATTTATAAGAATAAGAATTATCTATGATTTTTTATTCATGAGATAAATATTTTATGAAATATTTATAGCTCTTTATACATCACATAAATAGTAATAGTAGCCTTTAAGTGTCTATAAGAGTTAACTTATTGTTTGATGGTAATTCCCAATTTTGATAATTCTATTTCTGAATATTTTTTGGGTTAAACCCAAAAAAAACTAACGCATGATTAACACCTCTCCTGGAAAAGAAAATTGCTCTCCGTCAAGATATTCAACAACTGCTAGATAGGCATAGATGCCGCCTGTAGCTTCTTTTCCTTTAAACAGTCCATCCCAACCTTCGTTCAAATCATTGGGAAGGAAATCTTCTGCCTTAAAAACCAATTCACCCCATCGGTCATAAATTATAAAAGAAACAACTTTCTCTACTTGTTTACCGCCATAAACAGTAAGTCTATCATTCAATGCATCAGAATTTGGTGTAAATACATTTGGGACATAAATTGATCGATCTTTTTCGACGGATACGACTAAAGAGCCTTCTGTAAAACAACTATCCACTGAACTTACAACAAGAGTATACGTGGTCGTATTAAAAGGGCTGGAAGCAGGATTTATACAATCCTCGCAATCTAAAGTACTACTATCAAACCAATCTATACTTCCGAATTCCGTAATATTTAATTCTGGCTGAATAACGACCTCACATCCCAATGAAACAGTTAAATCTTCTAATGCTAAAATAACAGGAATCTCAGGAGCGAAAATTTCAGACTGTTCAGAATATATACAACCATTTGCATCAAGGATTTGAATTTCATATACACCTTCTTCTAGTCCATCAAAAGAAATTGTTGCTTGAAAAGAAGATCCATTCAAAGAGGAGTTAAATGGTGGCGTTCCTCCAGAAACGTCTTCAATTAGAACTTGCCCAGTCTCTAAGCCAGAACAATCAGGGTCTATAAAGTTAATTATAGGATCAATAGGAGGTGGTGCTGTCAATGTAAATGAATCAATTTTTATACAACCTACATCATCCGTTATTGTTACTAAATAAGTTTCTGCTGATAATCCATCAGCCATAGGACCCGTGTCGCCATTACTCCACACATAAGAGTATGAAGGGACTCCTCCATTAGTATTAATACTAAGTGTTCCATCATCTCCTGGTATACCGTTAGTTTCAAAACAACTTATGTTGAAACCATTAATAAGTGATGGTGTAATTTCAGAAACCAAAACTGGAGGTTCGGTTACTTCTTGAACTACAACTGCATCATTTCCAAAATTATCAGAAACATATATATTATAGAATCCTACAGGAACATTGGGAATTTCATTATCAACTAATAAATTAGTCATCCCAGTTCCAGTAATTGATCCATCTTCTAAATTAGTGTATGTCCATGTAAGCGGAGGTTCTCCTTGATCAACCGAAAAAACCAATGTTCCAGTGGCTGTACCATTACAAATAACAGGAATTTCTTGTGGTGTAAGAATTATTTCACATTCGATTACAGTTAAATCCAATGTAACTACGCTATCGCACTCATCAGCTGTTAATATTATTACTTCATGAATGCCCTCCATATTGAATGAGGTTTCTCCAACTTCAAAAAAATCATCATTACAAATTAATGCAGATAAATCGGTGAGAGCTGTTTCTAAAACAACTAAATCAATGTTAATAGTACTATCACAGCCTGAAGGTAAGGTTATGATATCTTGAAATATTCCAGTTTCACAATATTCTATTCCATTAACCATTATACATTCATTTTCGCATATATCTTCATCAATGAATAAATCGCCAGGAGTTCGTGCAACAACAGTTATACAAGAAGGTGGAGCTTCATTACAAACATTAGAAGCTAACACGCACACTTCAAAGGTTCCATCTCCAGGGAAATCTAAGTC
>CAYOIL010000011.1:7355-30601 GCA_964403985.1 uncultured Saprospiraceae bacterium | reverse complement strand
CGTTTTAACAAATTCTAGAAAGGTTTCTTTATCCATTTCACTATCCAAAAACCCTACCATTCCTGCCCCTATGTTGTTTTCATCAGGAAATTTAGGAGCTAAGATTTGTGTTTCCTTTAATTGTAATCGTTCAGCTATCTTAGTATTTACCCCTTTAAAATATACATTATCCAAATTGGTGTGAATGCTATAAATTGCTATATCGTTTTTTATTGCCTTAATAATTGTACGCTGGATATAATTTGCTCCTGTAAAGGTCTTTAAACCAGAAAAAACGATTGGATGATGCGCAACAATTACATTATTACCTTGAGCAATTGCTTCATCAACAACCTCTTCAATAGAATCAAGACATACAGTAACTCCTGAAATTACCATTTGTGGGTCACCAACAATAAGTCCGCTATTATCATATGATTCTTGTAAATGCGAAGGAGCTACACTTTCAAGATGTTCTATAAGTTCATATAATTTAGTCATGCCGTTGAATTTTTAATTCGTTCTTGAATCTTTGAAGTGCTAGTATTGTAAACAAAATCGATAAGTACAAGTTTTCCACCCTTGGATGTAACAACTGATTCACCAACCACTTCTTTACCTTTATAATCTCCACCTTTGACTAAAATATGTGGTAAAAGCTCAGTAATTAACTGTAGTGGGGTATCTTCAGAAAAGACAATAACAGCATCTACGCATCGGAGTGCTGCAAGTAATGTTGCTCGGTGCTTTTGAGAGTTAATAGGACGGTCAGGTCCTTTTAAGCGAGAAACGGAATCGTCACTATTCAGTCCTACAATTAGTCGATCTCCAAGAGAAGCCGCTTTTTGAAGGTAATCAACATGTCCAGCATGAAGAATGTCGAAACAACCATTTGTAAATACGATTGATTGATTTTCACTTTTCCATTTTTGGGTTAAACCCAAAATTTCTTTAATCTCATACTCGATATGACCTGAAAATTTATTCATTTTCAGTTGGCTTTTTAAAAGAAGGCAACAGAACATAAGACATTAATCCTAGTAGAATATTGCCAACTACTTGAATAGGTATAAAAATAATATTAGCAAGAACAAAGCCATCCGTTACTCCATATAATTCAAGTCCTTTTGCTATCAAATAATGATACGTACCTGCCCCACCTGGCGAAGGAACAACCATTCCTAATGCTCCAAATACAAATACAACTAATCCTGCAATAGGACTTAATTCCGCTGTAGGTTCAAAGCTAAAAAAGACAACATATGTCATTAGATAATAGCACAACCATATGCCTATACTATATGCTATGAACAATAATTTATTTTTCATTTTAAACACACTCGTCAATCCAGCTGAAAATCCTTTGATTAATCCATTAATCTTTATAATTAACGGAATTTTACTCGTTTTTCTAATCTTCATGAACCATACAAATACCGCAATTGGAACAAGCAAGAAAGGCAATGCCCATACTGGAAATGAACCTTCATTCATTACAAAATTTACGATAGCATCATATTCAAAAAATATACCTAAAACAATCATAATAAAAAGACAAATAAAATCCATAGATCGGTCTACGACAATGGTTCCGGCTACTTTTTCTATCTCTATATTTTCATTTCGAGCTAATGCTGCAATCTTAGCTATTTCTCCTGCTCTTGGCAATCCAAGATTTACCATATATCCTATCATAGTGGCAAAAAAACTGTTCGCAAAACTTACTTTATATCCTAGTGGTTTAAACAACATACACCATCTTGCCGCACGAATAATATTACTTAATATATATATCAAAACAGATACTATTACCCAGCTTAACTTAGCTTGTTTCAGATCTGTCAATATCTTTTGAAGATAATCACAATTAGCCTGAGGACCATTTTCTGCAATACAATTGGCAATGTGAAGATTACGTTGATTTACGTAAACTAAATATAATAAAAGCGCCCCAAAACTTACAAATAACACAAGCTGGACTGCTTTATTCTTAAAGATATTCAATCAGTAATTAATTTAGTTCATTGTTTTCATCTGGGAAAACAGCGATAGGTTTATATTTTAACGCTTCTTCTGGAGTCATTAGTCCATAAGAAATGATTATTACAACATCTCCTACTTCTACTTTTCTAGCAGCAGCGCCATTAAGACAAATAACACCACTATTTCTTTCACCTTTTATAACATAGGTCTCTAGTCGTGCTCCGTTATTATTATTTACGATCTGAACTCTTTCCCCTTCGAATAGATTTGCGGCTTCCATGAGGGCTTCATCAATAGTTATACTTCCTACGTAATTGAGGTTAGCTTCAGTAACTTTAACTCGATGAATTTTACTTTTATGTATTTGAAGTAGCATAGGGCAAACTTAAACAAAGGTTTTAAAATGATTACAAAAAGATAAATCCTATTTGCAATCTCTTATTATAATTTTTTTTGGGTTTAACCCAAAAAAGTTGAACACACAACATTGCTTACAACGTTTTATGCTTCATCTAGTTCCTGAGGATGCCAAAATCGTGTGTGAAAGTCCTGAACTTTATGTTTATCAATTTCCACGCCCTCTGCAATTAATTGCTCTTCCATGGCTGTAGGAGTCTCGAACTGAAGTCTACCACTCAGTTCTCCTTTTCTGTTTACCACTCTATGTGCTGGGATAAAATCTTCAGAATTATGACAATTATTCAATGCCCATCCTACCATTCTGGCTGATCCAAGTGCTAAAAAATCAGCAATTGCTCCATATGTACTGACTCTTCCTTCTGGAATTAACTTTACGATATCATACACATTTTCCCAGTAAGATTGTTTTTTGAATTGCACCCTACTCGATAATTTTCTTCTCAGCCGCTTGAAAAACTACTTTTTCACCCCCTATATTAGAATGCACAAATGCAACTACTTCCATATGTTCAGGTCTCCATAATTCTTCTCCTTCAGATGCTTCTGGAATCTTGTACGAAAATTTAAAGGTTTCTTCCACATTATCAAACAATTCTTTGTTAATAGGATTACCATTCCATTCTGTTGCAAAATCTCTTAATACATGGTTATGAGTATATTCTTCAATGATTTCAGTTGCATCTTCTTGAGCATCTTCTATTTCACTTTCAAGAATCATTACAGTAATTCTTACTTCTTCTTCAAGAGTAAAATCAGAAACTGGCAAGAGAACTACTTCAACCGCTAAATCTCTGGTAGCTTCATTGTACGTAGTTGCTATATCAACATTAATTCTATGCTCTCCTTCAAGTTCTTGAGAAACATATCCTCCCCATAATTGTGGATTACTAACTGATAATTCATCTGCAGCATATTGTATTCTATTTACAGAAGCGGCAGGTTTTCCAAGCCAAGGTTTTAAATAATTCTCTAAATCTTTTGCCGCTGGAAAACGGAAATCATATTTACTCTCGTCTGTTGGCCATGATAAAAAATCACCATGAACAGCTACTACTACAATGTTCTCTCCGAAAGTATTTTTTAATTCATTAACCTTTTCTGTACCTACAGGACAGTTTGGACAACTAACTCCAGTAAGCTCTTCAAGTAAAATAACTCTAGGAGAATCGATATCATCTAATATGGGCACTATTACTAACTCCTCTTTACAAGAAGAAAAGATAGTTGTAACTAATAACAAAAAGAATAATGTTCTCATTTCTATTGCTTTTAATTTGGGTTAAACCCAAAGGTAATTATTAAAATGTTGATGTTACTTCAAATTTCACTCCACTAAATGCAGGCTCCAATCTACATACACCTCCTGAACACACGACCCCTTCAACCTGTTTAACGTATCTCAAAGAATATCTATTGGCTCCTTGGGAAAAAACACCTCCAAATGTAGGATAGAAGATCTGTTTTCCTCTTACTTCAGCAGGTATATTTGGATTATCAGTATTTGGCACTAAATTATACATCCCACTTACCTCAAATTGCCAATGCGGAGCTAATCCTAGTTCTGCTAATCCAAAAATCCAAGATCCATAATCTTGTTCAGTGCTCATATATTGCGCCTCAAATCTAAGACTCTTTTTCCTAGTAAATTTATAAAGAAAATCAACAAAAGGAGTAACTGTCTGTACATTATCTGTTATACTTTTCGGTTTCCCTTCGTAAACGGCTTGGTTATAGAGTTGCATTTGAACACCTGCGGTAATCTTTAATTTTCTATTGTATTTATACTGTAATTGTGTGTACAATTCTCTGTATAATGCTTCTCCTTCTAATGTTTCAATGTAGCTAAAGTTAGTAAGACCAGAAAGTTTTTTTGATAGATTATAACGCACATCAACTTGGATTGCTTGTTCGGATACATCTTGTGTTGCAGGACTATATCGAGAAGTTAATCTATACGTATTTTGCCTCATCATAGGAGGTAAAAAGTTAATAATTCCCCTTGTTAATATTAACGTTTGATCCGTTCTGAAATTAAAATTCTGAGTTCTTTTTGCCTCTACTGTAATTCCTATTCTCTTAACAGCATAACTAAGTGTGGTGTAAAAAACAGTTCCATCTTCACGAATATATCTCCCTGGAACTTTTTTACCCGTGAAGGTCGTAAATAGTGCATTTGGATCTAAAAATACATCGGGAGACTTATAAGATCCTTCTAGATACCAACTAAAGTTCCCGTATGTTAAGGTATTATAAACTGAAAATAAGTAATTATTGTATGCAATTGCATCAATTCTTTCACTGGGTTCAGTATAAGATTGAAGTGCCGACACTAATTTTTGCATCGTCTCGTCAGAATTTGTTCGACTAACAACACCAGCTCCAGGAACTAGATTCAAAGGATTTTCTTCACTACCTAATTGGATGTAGCCATCGATGCTTCCTCCTTTTATAACTGCATCAAATGAATCGAAGAGGAACCTTTGTTTTCCTGTAAATCCTTTCACCGTCCAGTTGTCATTAATTTTATATCTTAATCTTACTCCGAACAATGCATTGTCAAACAACAATGGCCTTAATTCATAAGCTCGAAAAATTATTCCACTCCCTATCTGATCATAAATATGCCCTACTCTTAAATCAAGCTTGCCGAGATCAATTTCAGCAAAGTACATTCCTATTCCCTGATCTGTGTAAGATCCATTGGGGTCAAAGAGATTTGAGTTATTAAATAAATCATATCTCATTCCCACTTTCACCTTCTTGTAGTTGTAATTTAAATTCAACCATGCATCCGCTCCAAATTTTTGATTATCATATTGTGGGATATTTACTGCACCAATATTTTCATCTCTAATAAAAAAGTTAGCGTTGGAATTATACGCACCGAAAAAAGAACCACCATCTTGAGCTAATATCTCTACAGGAAGAATTAGTATAAACAATAAAAAGGTACTGAAAAGTAGTTTTAAATTACTCATATATAGCAGATATAGTTAATTATATGTTAATTGAAATTAATCAATTGAGTTAGTTTTATGTTTGGTTCGTCAATATGATGTAGAAAGCTACATATTGACTTAAGACACAATAATATAAATTTATGCTAATCGTTTACAATTCTGTGTACAGAATAAAACGTCTAACATTGACAAATGTCAGATAAAATCAATTGACAAATGTGAATTTATACAACAATTATTGTGTTATTTGCACTATTACTAAGAAATACAAAATAACTTTAAATGAGAATCAAAAGTACAATCCTATTCGCAGCGCTATTAATCTTAGCTTCTTCTTTTACTATAGCAAAGGTATTTCCTAAAGTAGAATTAAAAGATCTTAAAGGGAATAAGGTGAAAACAGAAAGTTTTATAGAAAACAAAAAAGTTACTGTAGTTAGTTTTTTTGCTACTTGGTGTAAGCCTTGTCAGTTAGAGATGGATAACATTTCTGAAATATACGAAGATTGGCAAGCGGATTATGATGTAGAAATGATTGCAATATCTGTAGATAATGCTAGAGGTACAGCAAAACTAAATTCATTAGTTAAATCAAAAGATTGGCCATTTGAAATCCTTGTTGATGATAAGCAACAAATTCAAAATATTTTGGGCTTTCAAACGATTCCACAAACATTCTTACTAGATGCTGAAGGAAATATAATTTATGAACACAATGGATATAAGTCTGGTGATGAGATTGAATTAGAAGATCATATTGCAGAAATTACAGGAAAATAAATTTTTGGGTTAAACCCAAAAAAAATATAAGTTAGCCTTTGTCTTTATTGACAAGGGCTTTTTTTATTGAAGGAATCAAGTAAAAACACCTTTTGTAATTATTCGATTGTAATTTTTTCAAAGTACTTTTCTTCTTCAGAGTTTAGTAACTCGATAAAATACAATCCGCTAGGAAAATCGCTAACATCTATCTCCGAAGCATTCCACTTTTCGAATATTTTGTGCCATTTGATGAATAGATTGATACTTTGTAAGTAACCGTGTTTGGAGTTTATACAAAAATATGAGAGGAAACTGGGTTAGGGTAAATTTTTGCCATATTAATTCTAAAATATGAGGCATCATTTAAAACTAAATCACTTCCATCACAATCCTCATCAATTCCATTATTAGGTATTTCTTCAGCTCCTGGAAATACTGTCTCATCTGTATCATCACAATCAATAAGATTATTATATCCATCATTATCTTGATCCTCTACTAATTCAGTAGTTGCAATATTTGTAATAATAGGAAAGTTAAAATCAAAAAAGATTTCTGCTTTATTTGTTAGCTGTTGTCCTACGATTAAGTTTTCCCAAGTTTTAATATTAAACAATACATAACCATCATTTAAATCATCTTCAAAAGGTAATTGAATATTTTCAAAAATGAATTGTAAAACACTTCCATGTTGTTGCATGAAAACATTATGTGAAGCATCCACAATAACTGCAGTTTCAATATCGAACATTTCAATATCAATATTGTCCAATAACATTACATTTGTTGCAGCAGCAGTACCCGTATTTTCAAAACGGATTTTATAATATACATAATCTCCTATCATATCAAGAAGCAAATATTCACCTTGCAAACAAGTTTTATCGTTAGGGTCGTATGAATTGAGAACTGTTTGAAGTAATGTAAATTTATCATTAGAAATATTATCGTCCTCATTGATTTCAACTTCAAACAATAATTCATCTCCTGAATTGAGAGGAGAACTATCCATAGGAGAATTCAAATTAAATGTAAGATTTATAACTCTTTTTTCAAATGGGATAAGACTATTAAAATCATATATTAGCAAACTATCAACTACAGTCCAATCAACTGTTGATTCAATGAATTCTGTAAATATATTATCAAATTTAACTGTTACAGTTCCGTTTTTAGTAGTACTACCAAGATTTTGTAGCACAATTGAATATTGACCATCAAAACCAGGAATCGGTTCATTTAGATTATACAATATAACAGAAAGGTCATCATATTCAGAATCAAAAGTAATACAGAAATCCTGATTTACTTGCGAAGTATTAACATCTTTTTCAATAAAAACTTCTTAGGGGCTAATTGTTATGGGTGCATTGGCAAAATTCGAATTTAAAGTCAATTTGTGTGATAAATCTCTATTTAAAATATATCTTGAAAAAGCTCATTAAATAACAACGCTGCTAATTCATATTCTGGTTTTGGTTTATCTTATAATAAAGAATTAATAAACAGTATAAATTCTTCAAAAGATATCAAGTCATTATTTGATAACACTTACACTTTAGCTAGTCTTCCAAATGCAGTAGAAGAATTAAAAACATCAAATAAAATTTTTAATGGTGATTTATTTATTGAAGACCAATGTTCAAAAGATAATTTTATCAAATATTCACCTCAATCTAACATTATCCATATAGCAAATCATGTATTATTAAATAATAGAAATTCTTTTCTTTCTTCGATTGTTTTTGCAAAAGAGGATAAAGAAGAATTGTTTAATGCTCTCGAAATAAAGGCCTTAAACTTAAATGCACAATTAGCCATATTAAGTTCTTGTAATTCTGGTGTTGGTGAAAATTTTAGTGGAAATGGATTAAGAAGTTTAGGTCAATCATTTTTTGAAGCTGGTTGTCAATCTGTGATTGTAAATTTATGGGAAGCTGGCGATAAGTCATCTAAGAAAATTATTTCCAGCTTTATGAGTTATTTAAATGAAGGATTGCCTAAAGCGGAAGCTCTAAGAAAAGCGAAAATTGATTTTCTTGCACAAGCTTCAGATTCTGAAAAACATCCTAAATACTGGGCGAATATTGTATTAATAGGAAATGATGCTCCGATTACATTTAATTCTGGTTATCCAAAATGGATTTATATTCTAGGAGGCATAGTGATATTATTATTATTGGGATGGACCGTTTTTAGAAAAAGAAAAGAAGTCGCATAATTAAATACGACTTCCTTTTTGAACTGCAAGTGAGTCAAAAACATATTGTTTAGAACCTTTCAACTAACGAGTTTTGAAATTCCATTTTTCTATGTGTTAATAAAACTTTTCAAGTGTTTTAATCAGAACTAGCTTCATGGTGTTCCGCGTTAATGGGTATTTCACTACTATAAGGAATAACATTTCAATACGTGACACTTCTATTTTAAAATATGTATTAAAAATTCCTGTATTCCATAAATTAATAAATTTGAAATGAAACGATATGTATTAAAAACCCTTTGGGCGTAAGCCTATTTTGAAACTCGATTTTAGAATATAATTTTAGAATCAATACACTTTATTCGTCTATTGAATATAATTATTGATATTTACGACTTATAAAAACCTCTACTAGCTAAAGCCAATTGTACAATATGCGTAAGGTCTTTAACAAGATTATAAGTGTATATCTCGATGTTCGATACCGACAGATAGAAAACTTCATGAAAAACCCTCATGAGGTGCAGTTTCGTTTATTAAAGCAGCTTATTGAAGAAGGAAAGTCAACAGAATATGGTCAAAATAATAGTCTATCAACCGTTAAAGACTATCATGATTTTGCGCGAGCTTTACCTTTAACTGAGTATGAAGATCTAAAACCTTTTATTGATCGGATGATGATGGGAGAAAAGTCTGTATTGTGGCCGGGACAGGTAAAATGGTATTCAAAATCTTCAGGCACAACTAGTGGTAGATCCAAATTTATTCCAGTTTCAACAATAAATCTCAAACACGGTCACATTAAAAGTAGCTGGGATGTTGTCACTTTATTGTATCACAATAAACCCAATTCACTGGTTTTTGCACATAAAAACTTAGTAATGGGAGGTTCTGTTTCGAAATATGACAAATTTCCTGAAACTATGTATGGAGACATTTCAGGAGTAATGTTGGAAAATATGCCCGCAATTGGAAGACCTTTTTACACTCCTGACTTTCAAACAGCCGTTCTAGCAAACTGGGATGAAAAGATTGAAAAAATGGTTGAAATTTGTTCTAAAGAAAACGTAGCAATGTTTGGCGGAGTACCTACTTGGACTATTGTTTTATTTAGAAAAATCTTAGAGGCCACCGGTAAAAGTAATATGAAAGAAGTTTGGCCAGAAGTTCAAACATATGTTCATGGAGGAGTTTCATTTGAACCTTATCGAGAACAATTCAAACATTTTCTTCCTTTTGAGGAAATGAATTATGTTGAAGTGTATAACGCTTCTGAAGGATACTTTGCTATTCAAGATGATCCTAAAACCAATGATCTATTGTTATTACTAGATAATGGAAGTTATTACGAATTCATTCCTATGACTGAATGGGGGACTGAAACACAACAAGCAATTCCTTTATCTGAAGTAAAAATAGATGTAAATTATGCAATTGTAATTTCTACAACTAGTGGTTTGTGGCGCTATCAACCAGGAGACACCGTTAAATTCACCTCAACTTCTCCTTACAAAATCAAAATTACTGGTAGAACAAAACATTATATTAATGTATTCGGAGAAGAATTAATGGTTGCGAATGCAGAAAAAGCAATTTCTTTAACTTGTCAAGAATTAAACTCCTCCATTTCGGATTATACCGTCGCTCCCATTTTTATTGAAGGTAAGGATGGTAAAGGGGGACATGAATGGGCCATAGAATTCACAAATTTACCCGATAATCTAAATGCATTTGCAACTTTATTGGATTTAAATCTACAAAAAGTAAACTCTGATTATGAAGCAAAACGTTATAAAAGCATGGCTTTAAATCAACTAAAACTAAATGTAGTACCCCAAGGTACCTTTTATAATTGGTTAAAGTCAAAAGGAAAAATCGGTGCACAAAATAAAATTCCAAGATTATCTAACTCTAGAGATTTCCTTGAACAGATTTTGAATTTAAGTTAATATGATTTTAGATAATCCAGATAAAGATTTAAAAATTCCTGAGGATAAGTTCTCAGATGAAGAAATGATAGAAATTCTTGCAGAAAAAGTTCAAGCTTACTTGGATGTTAATATAAGTCTATTGATGAGTTATCTCTATAGATTAGATGTTTTAGAAAAAGATATTAAACAAGCTTTAAATAATTCATCTGATGAACCTGGAAATTATGTTCTGGCTAGGCTTATATGGAAAAGACAAAAGCAACGATTAGATACAAAGAAAAACATTCAAGTTAACTTGGATATTGACGATGAATTGGCTTGGTAAATTAAATAGATGATTAAGACAAATGGCATAGTCCTTCGCTCTTTAAAATACGGAGAAACCTCCTTAATTATTGACATTTTCACTAAAGACTTTGGTTTAAGATCTTACATAGTGAATGGAATTCGAAAAGCCAATTCTAAAAAATCAGCTTCTATTCTACAAGTAACAAACTTTTTAGACATAATAGCATATGACAATAAGGATCCCGATAAACTAAATCGACTCAAAGAGTTTAAACTCTCTAGATTTCACGATGGAATATACAGTAACCCAATTCGATCAATGGTTGCGCAATTTATGATTGAAATTTTAAGAAAGTGTGTCAAAGATTATGAAGAAAACATTGAATTATATGTTTTTATGGAAGATTGGTTTCATCATTTGAATACAACACAAAATTCCTTAGCAAATTGCCTCCTTGTTTTTATGGTTGAACTTGCCAGTTTAATGGGCATTGGTTTTTCGAACGAAGATGTTGTTTTTTTAGAATATTTTGATTTACAAGAAGGGGAATTCACTTCAAAAATCCCAGAACATAAGTATTATATAGAAGGTACGCATAGTACTTATTTAAAGCTTATAATTCCAGCTTCAAAAAAAGATATGCATGAATTCAACATTAAGGCTTCCGTTCGATCACAGTTACTAGATGAGTTAATTCTATTTTATAGACTTCATATCGATGGTTTTGGCGAATTAAAAACCTTAGATATATTAAGAAGTATAATGAGTTAAGAAATAAAATTTACTTAAACTCCTTAAGTCTAATACAAGTGTTCTAATCAATTAAGCAAAATCTTCCAAATTAATGTAATTTTACACTAACTTTTAAAGTTAAAGTAACTGTGCAAATAAAAATCATCCATACATTCCTTCTCCTTTTGTTTATTCCATTTTTGGCATACAGCCAAATTTATGTTGAGAAGTTAGACGATAAAATTAACAGCGCTGACTTTGATGAGTTAGGACCTGTAATAAATGGGAATAAGATATTCTTTACTAAAGTGGCTTCTCCTGACTTTGTCAATGAAAATTCTGTTACTGGAAAACTAGCCTCTTCGCTTCAAAATATTTTTTCTCAAATTGCTGGTAAAAAAGTAGATGATATCGCACAATCTGATTTTAACCAAGACATATGGGTTGCAGAGCTTTCATCTGAAGGACGAACTGAAAAAATCACTCATCCGAATACTCCTCTAAATAATGTTTATCCGAATAGTGCTTGTTCTTATTTTCCTGAGGAAGATGCGCTTATAGTATTAAATCAATTCTATGATGATGGAAGTATTTCAGAAGGATTTTCAAAAGTACTAATAAAAGATGGAAATTATCAAAAACCTATTCCTTTAGAAATATATCAATACGAAGATTTTGGGACTGATGTAAACATGAGTATTAGTAGTGATGGCCAGCATCTTTTTATTAGTATGAAAGGTGAATTCTCAAAAGGTAAAAATGACCTATATGTTTCCATTAAAATAGGAGAAAATTTATGGTCGAAACCACAGCCAATTTCAGGGTCTGTTAACACTCCATTTAATGAAAGTTCTCCATATATTACTCCGGATAAAAAAACATTAATATTTTCCAGTGATCGGCCTGGAGGTAAAGGAAAACAGGATCTTTACATTAGCCAAAGGTTAGACTATAGCTACAAAAAATGGAGTGACCCTGTAGCTCTAGAATATCCTATTAATACAGAACACGATGAGTACTTAGCCATACTTACCAATGATAAAAAATATCTTTATTTCAGTTCTAATAGAGATGGAAGTTCTGACATATTCAGAGTAGATATGGAACGTCCTGAGTTATTACCAGAAGAACTCACCCTTTATTTAAAAATTATAAATGCTAAAACCGGAGAAGTTACAAGAGGTGAAATTCAATGGAAATCCCAGTATGATGATGAATATGAAGGATTTTTTAGAACATATACTGGAGAGTTCGAACTTGTTTTAAAAAGAAATGAGCCTTTCGTTTTCCAAGTAGATAAAAGAGGATTTGCAAGTGAAAAAGTTGAAATAAGCCCTTGGGATCTAGTTGTTAATAATATTACTAGAAAAGAAATAGAAATTTATATCCACCCAGGAGAAAAGGTAAAAGAGAAGAAAGAGTATGGTTTTCCTTTTGGAAACAAAAGAACATTTACACTTGATGAAATATTTTTTGCCAAAGGTAGTGATGCTGTTCTTCCACGATCTACAAAGGAAATGGATAAATTAGCAAAAGTTCTTAGTGAAAATCCAAGTTTAGAAATTTTAATAGAAGGGCATACTGACAATGTTGGTGATCAAAAAGCACTTGTTGAACTTTCTCTAAAAAGAGCAAAAGCAATAAAATCGTATCTCGTTTTAAGTGGAATTGATGAGTCACGAATTGGTGTTTTTGGATATGGAGCGCAAAAAGCATTAAATGGGAATGAAAACGAGAAAGAAAGAGAAAAGAATAGACGTGTAGAGATTAGAATAACAAAAGAGTAATGGACGAAGTAGTTGATAAAAACTGGAGAATTGATAGTTTAAGAGCTGTAGCAAATGGGTTTTCATTACTTTTCCATCCCATATTTCTTATTACCTATTTTTTATTACTGATGTTAATAATAAATCCATTTCTTTTTGGAGCATCAACTATAAAGGATACGGGATTAATAATAATTTATGTTGTCGCTATCTCCATTGTTTTTCCTCTTATTCCAGTAATTATGATGTATGGATTAGGAATGTCGAAAAGTCTACAAATGAAAAGTCGGACTGAACGGACTATTCCCTTAGTTCTTACAGGAATTTTTTATCTATGGTTGTATATTAATATGTTTAACAATCAATCAATTCCACTTGCTTTCAATGTCTTCTTGCTCGGTAGCGTTATCACTCTATTTACTTGTTTTTTTGTTAATCTTTTTACAAAAATAAGCCTTCACACAGCTGGCATTGCGGGTTTATTTACTGGCTTTTGTTGGTTTCGATATCATTACAGTTACGATACATTTTTATTGAAAATAAACAGTGATCTAATTTATAACATAAACACAAATCTAATCCTAGTTATATTACTTATAATTGCAGGATTAATAGGAACTTCTCGATTGATTCTTAAAGCACATTTTCCCTCAGACATCTACGGAGGATATCTAGTAGGATTTGCTGCTCAAATAATCTCTATGAGAATACTAATATATTAAAGAATGACTGAAGAATTAAAAATAAATATAGAAGCGGCTTGGAATGATAGAGCTTTATTAAAGGAAGATAAAACTTTAAAAAGTATTCATGATACCATCGCTTTATTAAATGATGGAAAACTAAGAGTTGCAGAACCTGTAAATGGTGAGTGGCAAGTTAATCAATGGGTTAAAAAAGCTGTAATTCTTTATTTCCCAATATGTAAGATGGAAACGATTGAGGTCGGTCCTTTTGAATTTCATGATAAAATTCCTCTTAAAAAAGATTTTGCGAGTCAAGGGGTACGAGTTGTTCCTCATGCAATTGCAAGATATGGATCTTTTCTTGAGCCTAATACGATTATGATGCCTTCTTATGTTAATATTGGAGCTCATGTAGGTAGTGGAACTATGGTGGACACATGGGCTACTGTAGGGTCTTGTGCTCAAATAGGCAAAAATGTACATTTAAGTGGCGGTGTAGGTATTGGAGGTGTATTAGAGCCTTTACAAGCAACACCTACTATAATAGAAGATAATTGCTTTATAGGTTCACGTTGTATTATTGTAGAAGGTGTAATAGTAGAAAAAGAAGCTGTTTTAGGAGCAAATGTTGTATTAACTAAATCAACTCATATAATTGATGTCAGCGGAGATGAACCTAAAGAATACAGAGGAATTGTACCTTCAAGGTCTGTTGTAATTCCAGGATCATACACTAAAAAATTCCCTGCTGGTGATTATCAGGTATCGTGTGCACTAATAATTGGCAAACGAAAAGAATCGACAGATAAGAAGGTGAGTTTAAACAATGCACTTAGAGAATTCAACGTTTCTGTATAATATCTTACATTTGAGTAAATATTTCCTAACTTTCGGCTAAGATGAATTTCAAGAACATTCTACTTTATATTTTTTTAGCACTGCCTTTTTTGGGTTTAACCCAAAAGGACATGTATGAAAAAGGAAGGATTTACTATGATGCAAAGCAATATAGTAAGGCTCTTGAATATTTCTATGCAGATAAGTTTGCCACGAATAACAAAGAATTATTGATTCGAAGGATAATATGCAACTTTGAAACAGGGAAATTAGAAAATGCTAAAAAGGATGTAGCTAAAATTTTAACTTTTGAAAATTATCCTCCTGAGACATTCTTTATGATTGGAAGAATTTATCATTCCGAAGGAAATTATAAAAAGGCTGCAGTAAATTATAAAAATTATCTTCGTCTAGCTCCCAAAGCAAAAAATAAAGAAGAAGTAATCCATTTAATTAAACAATGTGGAGAGGCTCGTAAACTAAAGTATATAGAAGCTGAAGCTTACGTAGATAATTATGGAACAACAATTAATACGGAATATGATGAATTCCGTATGATACAATCTCCAAATTATCCTGATAAATATTACTTTAGCTCAGCTAGAGAAGGCTCTAACGGAGGCCGAAGAGATGACAAAGGGAAAAGAGATGATTCTTTTGGTTTTTTCAATTCAGACATGTACACAATTGAAATGGAAAATGGTGAATGGAGGCCAGCAAGAGCGTTAAATCCTTTTATTAACTCTAGTAGAGATGAGTTAGCCTTAGACTTTTCTTCTAATGGATCTATTCTTTTCTATATGAAAGGAGGATCTTATGAAGAAGGTGAGATCTATACCGATACTTTTACCGTTAACAAAAAAGAGGTGCTTGAGCCTAGTGCTTTAGTTGCACCTATTGATGCGAGTATAGGTGATACGTGGTTACACTTATTCAATGATAAAACGATTTTATTTGCAAGTAAACGACCTGGAGGTTATGGCGGTTACGATCTTTATGTTACTTACTTTATTGATGGTAACTGGTCAAAACCTAAAAACATGGGACCAGATATTAATTCTGAATACAACGAAATTTCTCCATCAATAAGTAATGATGGAAACATACTTTATTTTAGTTCTGACCGAGTAGAATCATTTGGTGGTTATGATGTATTTAAATCAACTTATGATTCGAGTAGTGAATCTTGGACTGAATCTAAAAATGTAGGAAATCCAGTGAATTCTGCTGGAAATGAAATAGGAATGTACTTAAGTAGTGATGGAAAATCTGCCTATTTATCAAGTGATAGAAAACAAGGTTTTGGAGGATACGATCTTTATATCGTCTATTTTAAAAATCAGATTTTAGGGCAATTAAATAGAAATGCAGAATTTGCATTTATCTCAAATGATGAATTTGTTCCATATACATCGAAACGCACTATTAATAATAGAGGATCTAAGGCATCAAGTGAAAATAAAAAAAAAGAAGAGAAATCGGTCAATAAAGTAAGTAAGTCTACTCCTGAAAAAGTTAAGCAGGAAGCTGCTCCTTCCAAAACAAAAGATCAAAAAATTGCTTCTGCACAAAATAAAAAGGAAGTCGAAAAAGTAACACCAAAAAAAGAATCCACAACAAGTAAACCTGCTAACAAAAAGCCTGCTTTTACGAAAAGAAAAAAGACAAAAGCAGATAAAAAGAAAACTAGAAATAGCGAAAAAGAGAAAAAAATCTCAGAATTTGTTATAAATCCAGTGTTTTATGAGCCGAATAAAGACATAATTAATCCTACAGCTAGAAAAGAACTAGATGTAATTATTGAACTAATGCAACAGTATAATACGCTCGAATTAATAATTCAAGCACATACAGTGGAAGATGGAATGGAAGCCGTTGATCTATATTTTTCTATAAAGCGCGCTGAACAAATCGGTAAATACTTAGTTCAAAATGGAGTAACTGGGAATCGAATTCTATTAAAAGGCTATGGTTCGAATTATCCTATAGGCAAAACAGAAGCTGGTGGAAGTCCAAGTAAAATAGGACAAAGAGTAAATTCTAGAATAGATTTCGACTTTAAAAACACTGAATTATTACCGATTAAAATCACACTTGTTGAACCTTATTTAGTAGACTATTTAAGAGATCCTCGAGGAGAACTTTTTAAGACTGTAGAAGATGGACTATCTTATAGAGTTCAGATTGCTAGTGTTGGTCAAATGTATCAAAATCAAGTATTGTTATTGTACAATGACAGTATGATAGAAAGAGGATACTTAGAAAAAAATTATCGATACACTTTAGGTTTATATGAGTCCTATATTGATGCCGAAAAACTTGTAAAAGATCTAGAAAACTATAATGTTACAGGTGCGTTTATAGTACCTTATATTAATGGAAGAAGACTCTCCAAAGAAAATTATCAACTCTATACTAGTCAATATCCAGACCTTTTAAAATTCACAGAGAAAGAATGAGTAGCAGACAGCAAATGGGAACAATTAAATTTTTCAAAGAAAGTGTAAAAAATCTTAAAACAGTAGGAACTATTACCCGAAGTTCAAAGTATCTGTGTAAAGGGATGATAAAGCCTGTTGACTTTAGTACATCAAAGGTCATAATAGAACTTGGTGCAGGAGATGGAGTAGTAACAGAACATATTTTAAATGAAATGGCAGAGGATGCCATCTTGTTGTCATTTGAATTAAATCATAAATTCTGTGAGCAAATAAGGAAAAAGATAAAAGACAAGCGATTAATATTAATCGAAGATGATGCAAGCAAAATTCCAGAATATCTGGAAAAGCATAATTTAAAAGATGTTAATGCAATCATTTCTGCGATTCCTTTTACAATTTTACCTGAAGAAGTAACAAAACAGATCGTAAATACTTGTAAAGATGTATTAAAAAAGGATGGCATCTATGTGCAAATTCATTATTCATTAATTCCAAAAAAGATATATAAAAATATATTTGGAAATATTGACATCAATTTCATTCCGTTAAATGTACCGCCAGCTTGGGTAATGGTGTGCAATAACGTGTAATAGTATAGTAAAAGATTTCTTATAAAAGCTAGCCTATTCAATTTAATCAACCTAATACGTAAAATATGGGAAGTATCCTTACTTTTTTATTCAGCTCTATCGTATTAGTTGTTTTTTGGATTCCATTTATAGTTAGTGTTAATTGATTTTCTGTATAAACTCATTAACGATAATTATAAAAATAAAAGTAAAAGAAAAAAGTATGTATGGCTATTTGCTTCTTTCATAATCCCATTTCTCTTATTCCTAATTATTGCTATTCTAATAGTATTTACTAATTTGTAACAAATACATACAGAAGACATTCTTGACCTTAGGTTAATAGATTATTTTGAATTTAGATACACAATTATACCTCCTCCATCATTTATAGGATAAGTACTGACATATTCGTCATAACTTCTTACAAGATGTTCTGTTTCCATTTTAAGGGCACCAGTCCCCTTTCCATGAATGATAGTTACCTTATTGCATTTTAAAGCAATTGCTTTTTCTATGAATTCGCGTAGTTTTCTAATTTGGAATTCGATAATTGCGAAAGCTGGATCATTTTTTTTAGACGGCTGAAGTTTTTCAATGTGAAGATCAATGGTGGAGTTGAAGGATTGTTTGGCAGCAACAAGGTTTTTTGATTTCGTACTAGGAAGTTTAAGTTCTTTAGAAACAGCTTCAAGTGCGGGATTGGGTTTTTTATTTTGAGGTAAAGCTATGTTACTAAGGGGAGTGAGAATAAAGGAATGATCTACTTTTACTCGGATTTTTCCATTTTTAATACCTTGGAAAAATCCGACGCGGTTACTCTTTTTAAGAAGTAATTCGTCACCTATCCATAATTCATCGGGGTTTATTAAATTCGACACACCTTTTCTTTAGATGTAAAACTTAAGAATCTGATTCTTGTTCATCATGCGGTATTTCTACTCTTATAGTCTCTATCTTAGTCTCTCCTACTTTTTCTATCGTAAATAGTACATTATTTAATTCAATCTCATCTCCTTGCTCAGGAATATTCCCTGCTGTCATAACGATATATCCAGACAAGGTATGATATTCCCCTGAAGGGATATCTAAGTTTTCATACTTTTCATTTATGTAGTCTAGTTCAACTCGACCTGAAAAAATGAACTCATACGGAGATATTTCAAATTCCAACAAATCTTCTTTATCATGTTCATCCTCTATCTCTCCAAATATTTCTTCCAGTATGTCTTCCAGTGTAATAATTCCTTCGGTTCCCCCAAATTCATCTACAACACATGCCATATTAATATTACCCTTAACAAATTTATAAAGTAAATCTTGTACATTCATCGCTTCGGGAACAAAATCAATTTCCATCATAATTGATTTTATTGACTTTGGGGATTTGATAAGCTGAAGGTGATGGACATATCCTATAATATTCTCTATTCCTCCTTCAGCAACTAGTAACCTTGAATGTTTTGCTTCTACAAATGCTTCTTTTAGCTCTGCTATAGAATCAGACATTTCTATAAACATGATTTCGTTTCTAGGTATCATACAGTCTCTAACACGTATATCTTTAAGATTCAATGCATTCTTAAATAACTCCGTTTCTATTTCGTCATCTTCATTATTTAATGACGTATCTATAAAATGTTCTAAATCCAATCTTGTCAACGGATCATTTACCTGCTCTACAGGCGCTCTTAAAATATATTTCAATACAAATGACGAAGTAACCGTCATAAACCAAGTAGGAATACTTAATAAGAATTTAAAAACAGCTAATGGATATGTCATTAGATTCATAAAGCTGTTCGAGAATATACGCGCAATAGTCTTTGGAAGAAATTCTCCAAATATCAATACAACAACTGTAATTATCAACGTCGAAAGCAGTAATAAAAAGATACCATTACCAGCATATGGTTCAAGAAAAGGGTATAATAACTGCGTCATTAAACTTGTAAAAATGACTAAAGCAATATTATTGCCTACTAACATCGTACCTAGAAAATTCCCATGGTTGTCGTAAAAGTTAGTAAGAATTCGTGATTTTCTAGAGCCCTTCTTTTTTTGAATTTCAATGGCTAATTTATTCGCTGAAATAAACGCTATTTCAGACGCAGAAAAAAGCGCTGACAACAAAAGAAATATAACAACCCAAAGAACCACTATAAAATATTTTACTCAAAAATAAACAATACATTGGAAAGCATGTGTTTCACTTACAAGACAAGAAAAAAAAGCCTCAATCCAAAGGATTGAGGCTAGTTATTAATTGACACAATAATATCTTAGTCAGTAGACCTACATTCCGAAGTCCATACGTTTGTCTTTAACGTCTGCTTCGTCCTTAAGTGCATTCATCAACAAAAAGTTGACATTCTGACGTGCTTTGATATTTTCCGATTGTTTTGCAAATACTTGGTTAGGGTTTGTATTACTTGACTTGTTTGAAACCACAATTTGATATACTCCTGTGTTTCCTACTATCGGTTGTGATGACTGACCTTCAGAAGTAGAGATTATAGCTGCTACTACTTTTGGTTCAGATCCTATATTTTGTAAAATTCCTGATGACGTTCTTGCTCCAGTAATTGATCCTGAAGTAGCGCCTGCCATTGCAGATTGTATTTCAGTCATCGATTTTCCTTTCATTTGCTCAGCAATCTTTCTTGCTTTTGCAAAATCTGTTACTTGAGGAGTGATACTATTTTTAACATCAGCTAAATTAGCCATTCCTTTCTTCGTTTTAGCTTGTAAAGCTGGAATAACTAAGCTTGATTCATAATTAAAAAGTTGATCTCTAAATGAGTATACATCTGGAGATACTGATCCTACCGAAGTGTTTTCATTGAATGCCCATACTACAATATTTCTAGCATCATCTTTAAATCCAAAACCTTCAAATTCGTAGTCGCCTTTCTTTAATACTTTAGAAGTTGCAATAGATGCTTCAGGATAACCTCCTATTGAAGCTCTTGCACTCTCTAGTGTTCTGTTGTCACTTATAAATTGAATCGCTTTTCCAGTAATTGCATCTATTGTCTCATCCGAAGGCTCAATCGGTTCATTGATAAAAGCAACTTTATACTTAGGATTATCGTCATTGAAAATCCTTTCGTCAACTCTAATTAAATGAACTCCATTCGGAGATTCTACTTTATAAAGATTACCTATCTTACCTGTAAAAAATGCAACTTGATTGATTTCTGGAAAAAACTGACCTTGAGTAATTTTTCCTAAATCTCCTCCATTAGCTGAATTCGTGTTGTCTTGAGAATTTTTTAAAGCCATAGAATCCCATACTGCTCTTCCACTTTCTAATTCTATTTGGATACTATCCAATAGTTTGTTAGCAATTGCTCTAGCAACTACATCTTCTGCAGCGACTGATCTAAATATGTGACTTAAACCAACTGAATCAGCTACTACTGCTTTATCAATTAATTTTAATGCTGTATAATATCTTTCATTTAATAAAGGTCCAGCAACTTCACCTATTTCCATAGAAGGAACAACATTTTGAAATGCCTCTGGAATATCATCAGTTACAAAAAAGAAATTCATGTAATTACCATTATTTCTTAATGCAAAAGTAGAATCCGCATCAGAATTCTTAAACTCATCAATTTTGCTAATAACTTTATTTCTTAAATCAAGTGAATCTTTAGCTGTTGGCTCTATATCAAATTTGATATATTCTACTACTCTACCTTCTTCTTTGTTATTGAATAATGAAGAATTTTCTTTCATGTAAGCTGTATAATCTGCATCAGATAATTCTATTGCAGAGTCGTCAATCGCACTGAAAGGTACTTTCACATATTCTATATCTGCTGAAATAGAATTTGTCTTTGATAATTCTTCTGCCATCCATGATGGAGTATAAATACCTTTAGTTACCATGGTTCCCAGTTTGTTCTGGATTTCAAGCGTTTTAACTTCCTCTATTTTTTGCTTCCATAAAGCATCAAATTGCGGGTTAGTATCTTCAGCAGCAATATTATTTCTTACTTCTTGAAGTTGCTGAAAGTCAACAGTTCCAGTTCTTGGGTTTCTAAACATTTGTTGAATAACTGGAGATAATCTTGCTCCAAACAACAAATCTTCCATCTCTTCTTCTCCTACACTTAAGCCCAATGCTTCCGACTCTTCATTAACTATTGATCTAGTAATTAAATCATCAAACACTTTACTTCTTAATTGATTCCCAGTTAATCCTGATGAATTACCTGACATGCTTTCTATTCTCTGAAATTCATTAATGTCTATTTTTTCACCATTAACTGAAAGTGCTGTGGTTGTTCCTCCACCGCCGCCGCCAGGACCAGCTGAATCCATAAACATAAACGCTACAAGAGCTATCCCTAAAAGAACAAATACAAACCACATGTTCTTTCTGATCGTACCTATTAGTGCCATTTATACTTCTAATTTATCTATTTTGACTTAAATATTTCTTTCCCGAATCATTGTAATCAATTAATTTTCTGTTCGTAGCTTTCGTAATTTTTCATTAAATTACTAAGCATCAGAATGTTGCTCTCGAAAAAGATTTGCAAAGGTAGCTTTCTTTATCCAAAATACCATATTTATCTAGCTATATTATTATACTACCATCTTACAGTTTCATATGATTGTCGAGGAATATGAATTCGAATAAAGAATAGGTCGGAATAATATAAATCGCATAAAATGAAAATAGCAATATAAAATGTAGAGATTTTGACCGCAAATTTTCAGAGAAGCTCTTATAAAATTTGAGCTTCTGACGTTTGAATATTTAAACTTATCAATACATTATTGCTCATATTTTAATGCCTATTAATTTCAAACAATAAGGAACAACTCCTAGTTAGTTTATTTTATACTATTTTGGGTTAAACCCAAAAGTTTTTTACATTCATTAAACTTCATTCGACATAAATGATGTTTAAATAAATCTTTGAAAAAACCCGCATTTAATGAAGTTAGCAGACATTTAATCCATTAACCGAAGATAGTTACTTAATTCAATAAGGCTTTCATCTGATTGTATCGACTAACATTTTTTTGATTCCCAGAACAGTTTAAAGAAGATTCCATTTCAGCCATTTTTGCTACTCTATTTTCTGGGGAAGGATGTGTACTTAAGAACTCTGGAGGTGTAGGCTGATTAGCCATTTTTTTAAAAAAGCCTCCTGCACCGTCACTATTATAAGACGTTCCACATAAATAACGAACAGAGAATTCATCCGCTTCGCTTTCGTGAGATCTACTAAACTTTAAGCCTGCTAGTTGTCCCAATATCTGTTCTACTGCATCTTGCTGACCTAAAACCGCATCTAACAACATAGACAAACCTAGTGATTTAGTAAGTTGCCTAGTACTATGTCTTCTATCCGAATGAGCCATCTCATGACCAAGTACGCCTATTAATTGGTCTTCGCTATCTAGAAATTTAATTAACCCAGTATAAATATAGATATATCCCCCTGGAGTGGCGAAGGCATTTAATGTCTTATCATCATTAATTATCGTAATTTCCCATTCGAATGCAGAACCGTATTTTAACTGTCCAGAATTAATAATAGTCTTTTTTAAATCTTCCATATAGGCATAGATTTTTGCGTTTCCTGCTTTTTTTAAAACTGGAAAATCTTTAGGATTATCTGCGATTTCTTTCTGAACTTGTTTTCCTAATTCAATATCCTGTGT
>CAYOIL010000011.1:0-7345 GCA_964403985.1 uncultured Saprospiraceae bacterium | reverse complement strand
ATATGGAAATACATTGACATTAGAAACCGCATCAGAACTTGTATTATAGGCCTTTTTCATAAATTCGCATGATACAAGACCAATACAAATAAATGATAAAAGTAGAATAGTATATTTTTTCATATCTCTTTTTCTTAATTATTTACTTGAGTTATTCAACGTATCAAATGATTCAAAAAGTATACGTTTTCCTTCTCTTAACCTCTCGCCAAGAACAACATCTTCTTTAACAACGTCAACAGTCTTCCTTACTTCTTTATAAATATTTCTAAGCGAATCACTCAATCCTTCCTCTCCTCGGAAATCGATTGCTTGACATGCTGTAATTAGCTCAATTCCTAGAATTTGATATATATTATGAACAACTGTATACAGTTTTCTTCCTGCATTTGCCGCCATACTAACATGATCCTCTTGTCCTTTGCTCGATGTAATTGAATCAATAGAAGAAGGAGTACACAACTGCTTATTTTCACTCACAATAGCCGCTGCAGTATATTGAGCTATCATAAATCCAGAATTTAAGCCTGACTTTTCTGCCAAGTAACTCGGAAGATCTCTTTTTCCATCAATTAAATTATATGTTCTCCTCTCTGAGATACTTCCTATTTCAGCCAACGCAATAGCAAGAAAATCGCAAGCTAATGCAATCGGTTGAGCATGAAAATTTCCTCCACTTAATACGGCGTCAGTATCGCTAAAAACCAATGGATTATCAGTAACTGCATTTATCTCATTTAAAAGGACATTTTTAGCATACATCAATGCATCGTAAGAAGCACCATGAACTTGAGGGGCACATCGAAAAGCATATGGGTCTTGAACATAATTCTTTTTTTGGGCCTTGAGCCCTTTAACTTTTAAAAAAGATAAAATCTCACTTGCAGCCTTAATTTGCCCTTTTTGACGTCGGATTTTATGAATTCTTGAATCAAGTGGATCTAGTCCACAGTCGTAACTGTAATAAGATAATGCGGTTATAAGGTTTGCTAATCGAAACAATCTCTCGCCATGCAATACGGCAAATGAAAGATAAGCCGTAGAAAATTGTGTGCCATTTAATAAGGCTAGCCCTTCTTTTCCATGTAGACTAATTGGCTTAAGATTTTTTTGGGTCAGGGCCCAAAAGGCGTCAACTTGTTTTCCTTCGAGCTTCGCTTCACCTTCGCCTATTAAACATAAAGCTAGGTGCGACAATGGAGCTAGGTCACCACTAGCACCTAAACTTCCTTGCTGATATATCACTGGTAAAATTCGCGCATTGTAAACATTAACCATATGCTCCAATAAGGAATATCTGATTCCTGAACATGCTAAGGATAAGTTTTTAATTTTAAGTGCTTGGATTATTCTAACAATGTCATGAGGCACTTGTTCTCCTGTACCACAAGCATGCGATTTTACAAGATTTGTTTGCAATTGGTGAATAGAATCTCTAGGTATCGCAACATCACAAAGAGAGCCGAATCCAGTATTTATTCCATAAATGGGATCGTCACTGTTTTCAACTTTAATCTCTAGATACGTTCGATTCTTATTTAAAAAACCTTCTATTTCGGACTGAATTTCAATAGAGCTATCATTTAAAATAGCATGTATTGTTTTTAAATCCCAATCTTCGTGTGAAAGAAAAATCATTGATAATGTTTGTATTTGAGTTGCGAAGTTAAATTATTGAGTAGACATATTTTACTTTTTTTTACTGATCAGAAATCTGAAAAAATCAAAAGTAAGTTTAGGGTGGATAAAAAAGAGGTGAAATGTAATAAATATAGGGCGAATTTAAGTAGTACTAAATCCTCTAACACTGATATTCATTAAGAGTACAGCACAAATTTTTGTATGATTCTCTTTTTTAATATATACCATTGATGTTCAATTATTTCTCTTCACCGTTTTCTATTCTTGCTTTTTCTTTTCAATTTCACTAATGATTTTGACACAAATCGCATGTTTTCGTTCTCATTAAAAAATATTTCAAGTTAAACTATCGTTAAACAATCGGTTAACCAACCACTAAAACACGAACACAAACATTTAATTATCAGCACATTAAATTACTTATCTAAAATTTAACACATATATTTTATTGAAACTAATAAATCTCAAATTCAGTCTGTAGTACAGAGGCTTTAATTAAAATATTAAATTTGTCTCTCTTTTAGAAAATTATTCATTTGCTTTAAATTTCTTTATCAGAAATAGAAAGCTTTAAACACAAGAATTATGAAACTAAGAATATTAACCTTCGCTCTTCTCTTAATGGGAATGATAGGAACTTCATTGCAAGCACAACGTGTAGCAATTGTTGATGTAAATGCGCTTTTATCTGAAATGCCAGAATATAAAACAGCACAAAGTGAACTAGATAAAATCTCATCTAAATGGAGACAAGAAATTTCTATTGAAATGGATAAAGTAAAAAGTATGTACAACAAGTACCAAGCCGAACAAGTATTGCTAAGTGATGAAGTAAGAGCTCAAAGAGAACAAGAAATAGTGGATAAAGAACAGAGTGTAATGGATATGCAGAAGTTACGTTTTGGACCTGATGGAGATCTATTTAAAAGAAGACAAGAGCTTGTAAAGCCCGTACAAGATAAAGTAGTAGCTGCGATTGAATCCTTTGCAGATGATAGAGGATATGATTTAGTTTTAGACAAAGGGGGAAATGCTGGAATCTTATTCTTAAGTGAAGAACTAGACAAAACAGAAGATATCCGTAAACGTTTAAGAAATTAATTACCTTTGCGCGAAATTATTAGCTGAACTAGCTTTTCAGCTTTCATAAATTGAATTTTTAAATTGATATATATAATGAAATTAGCAAAATCCCTTTTATTCGTTTGCTTGTTTGCAGCTTTAGCATTTAGTACTTCTGCACAAAAATTAGGCTATGTGAATTCTCAAGAAGTAATTTCCTTGATGCCAGATGTTAAAGAAGCAAATAGTAATCTAGAAACGTATAGTGCTCAATTAACTAAGAGAGCTGAGCAAATGTACCAATCTCTACAAACTAAAGCTGGAGCACTTCAGCAAAAAAGAGACAATGGAGAAATTTCTCCTAAACAACTTGAAATCGAATTAGCAACACTTCAACAAGAAGAACAAAAACTTGTAGAATTTCAAGGACAATCTCAGAATGACATTCAACTAAAGCAACAAGCTTTATTGGAACCTATTCTTAAAAAAGTCCAAGATGCTATTGATGCAATCGCTGCCGAAGAAAGCTACACATATATTTTTGACGGAAGTCAAGGTTTAATATTATATGCAGACGATGATGCAAATATTACAGATAAGGTAAAAGCAAGATTGGGAATATAAGTCCTGATTAAAGTAATAACTCAAAGCCGGTCCACTTGTGGGTCGGCTTTTTTAATTAAATCTAATGCCTAAAATTTCAAATAAAGCAAAGCTAATGCCAACTTCTGCAATTAGACGACTTGTCCCATTTGCTGAGAATGCTAAAGAAAAAGGCCGCACAGTTTATCATCTAAATATTGGTCAACCTGACATTAAAACGCCTCAAGTAGTTGTTGATCGAATTAAAAATCTGAAAAGAGAATTTATTGAATACAGTCATTCTGCAGGACTGGATAGTTATAGAAATGGTTTAGTTTCTTATTATAAATCTTTTGGAATTGATGTTGAGAAAAAAGACATTATGGTGACTACTGGTGGTTCCGAAGCAATAAATTTTGCTATACAAACTTGCTTCGATCCTCATGATGAAGTTATAATTCCGGAGCCATTTTATGCAAATTACACCTGTTTTACTGTTTCATCAGGCGTTAAAGTTATTCCTATTACCTCTACAATTGAAACTGGATTTGCTCTTCCGAAGATATCAGAATTTGAACGTCTGATTACACCTAATACCAAAGGCATAATAATATGTAATCCTGGAAATCCTACGGGATATCTTTATACTCAAGAAGAGTTGAATAGCTTAAGAGATCTTGTAAAGAAGTATGACTTATTTTTATTTTCAGATGAGGTTTATAGGGAATTTTGTTACGATAACGAAACCTGTTTCTCAGCTTTAAACTTAAAAGGTATTGAAAACAATGTGGTGGTTTTTGATTCTATATCTAAGAGATATAGTATGTGTGGAGCACGAATAGGTACATTAATTTCAAAGAATGAAGAGGTCATGCAAATGGCATTAAAATTTGGAATAGCGAGATTGAGTCCTCCCACCTTCGGTCAAATAGCGGGAGAAGCCGCTTTATCAACTCCAGCATCTTATTTTGAAGAAGTTGTCAATGAATATGTTTTAAGAAGAAATATTGTAGTTGAAGGTTTGAATAAAATACCTGGAGTTTATTGTCCAACTCCAAAAGGGGCTTTTTATACAATTGCCAAATTACCTATAGATAATTCAGATCGTTTTTGTCAATGGTTATTAAAAGAATTCGAATATGAAAATCAGACGGTAATGCTATCTCCAGCAACAGGATTTTATGAAACGGAAGGTTTGGGGGTTCAAGAAGTACGGATAGCGTATGTTCTGAATCAAGACGCTTTAAAGGTTGCATTAAAATGCATAGAAGAAGCATTAAAGGTATATCCAGGAAAATTGAACTAATTAGCCTACTTACTATCTATTTTCTTGGTTATGGATTGTCTTCTTACATATACAATTATTGCTCCTGCTAAGAAGAAAAAGGGTCCTACCTTATCAGCTTCTAGTAAATCATTAACAATAAGAATAGCTAGGATGGAAACCAAGCTTACAAATGCCGAACCTACAAGAAATTTATGGTATTGATCTGTCGATTGATGATAAGCTTTTTCTGCTTCATATAGTAAGAAAAAGCAAAGCAGCAAAAATATAATGCCTCCAGGAATTCCTTGTTCTACAGGTATCATTAAGTAATAACAATGAATCCCACTTTTCTCTGGATTATCACTTACATAAGTTTCAAAACTAGTGACAGTCTTATGCTTATAATAAGGATAAAAATTATTTGGGCCATAGCCTACAATTGGTCTCTCATATATCATTCTTGCTCCAGCAATCCATCGGTAAACTCTTTCCATAGTAGAAATATCTTCACCTTTCGCTGTTGCTTCTAGTAAGTTATCGAATTCAGTATGTGAAATAGTTCTTTCAAAATCTGGAGCAAAGTCCATAAATCTATTATTCTGAACCATATAATTAACAAAGAACAAACCAACAAGAACAGCACCTACAAAAGCAAATCTTGTCAACTTCAACCTCAAAACAACGAAAGCAGCTAAACCAATAACAACTGACCCTATAGCTGCTCTTGTAAATGAATAGTAAATTGCAATCAGGATAAAAATATTCAATCCAATTATAAAAATTCTATAGAGGTAATTTTTTCTATTTACCCAACTAATAAACCATAAATAAGGAATTGTTATAGTTAAAAGACATGCGTAGTTTACATGATTTCTGTAAATAGGTTGTACCGCTGTTTCTATTGTATCAAATGACATTCCAAGAGAAAAGTGTTTTGTCATAACGTATAATGCCCCAAAACCAACAAACACCATTAAACTAGTCAACAAAGTATTTATATGTTTTTTGTTTTTGATAAAGAGGAAAAAGGCAAAATAAAATGGAACAACATACCAGATTTTCGCTAGTAAAAACTTAACGCTAACAACTGGATTTTCACTAGGAATTGAAGTAATCCCTATCCAACAAACATGTAAAATAATAAGAAAAGTGATAGGATTTTTAAGCGGAATTAAAACATCCTTAGGCTTAAAAAACACAATAAAAAAGAAGGCTAAAGTAATGAAAATCATTAAAGGCTCACCAGGAAAATCTAATCCTATCCCGCCTGGTAAATCAATCTCAGTACTTATTGCTAATAAGCCGATCAACAAATAGTAAAACAATCGAAGATCAACGATAGATATATATAAACCTGCAATTGCTAAAGGAATTATAGCTGGTAAAATAGAATAGCTAATGACCGATAACAATAGGCTTATAATAGTAACTAAGCTAAAAGCCCAAAAAACTTTAGAAGTTTTGCCGATACTTAATGCATCACTAAGCATTTGAACTGATTTCTTTCCAGTCAATTTGCTTATAGAATGTTAATAGAATTATTGCTAAACACAAAAAGAAGAAAGTTCCAGCACATACTCCCATAACTAATATACTTCTTTTGGGCCTTGACTTTCGACTTGGCTTTTTTGCATATTCTACAACATGTACTCCATTGAAATCATTTTCAAAAGCAGATTTCAATAATTTATATCTTTCTTTATCAATTCCTAATTGATCACTTGCTTCTGTTTGTTGCTTTTCCAATGTAACAACCTTTGCTAAGCCTGCATTGTAATTCTTAGCTTGTGTTTTTATACTGTATAACTGTTTTTCAAGAGCATTCTGTTTTATTCCTAAAACACGCACACTATCACTATTTACTCCGGTGTATGATCCTTTTCTAGATTGTACATTTACTAATTCGGACTGAAGTCTTGTCAGTAATGAAGCAATAACTTCTCCTTGCGACTTTGTATCATAAATAGAATATTTATTTCTCAAAGAATCAAGCTTCTCATTTAACTCGTCTATCTTTCTGTCCTTAAGACTAATGTTTGCCTCCGCTGTTTTTAATAATTTCGATTGACTATCTTTAATCAATTCTTGAGCTTTAGCATTAATATTATCTCTTGCAAAATTTGTCATATCTCTGCTAAGAATAGGGTTTGTGTCCTCAATTGATAATCGAAGTGCATCATACTTAGTCTTTTCCACTGTAAATGCCTGCTCTAATTTCTTTTGAACTTTGAAATCTGAATATTTAGACTCGGGGTCAATTTTATAATGATCATACAAAGAAAAATGAGCAATTATCTTAGCTCTTAATTCGCTAGAACGTGCTAAACTAAATAATCTATCGATATCTTCACTTTCTCCATAATAGTCCATCTTCGTTTCGCTAATTCCCATCGGCGCAGGCTTAGCTAAATCAGGAGATGCAGCATAAAATATAGTCTCGGCTTCGAAATAATCCGGCAATAAAAGTGACAAACCCGCTGCAGCTATTGTTGTTATTATGGTGAGTCCTATGATTAGAAATCTCTTTTTATATAGTGCAGCAACTACACCAATCAGATTCTCTTTGGCTTCCATTTCAGTTTATCTTGTTTTGAGCAATTAAAAATTGGTAACTTATCCTTTCTATTTTGCTACTTTTTCTTTAAAAAGAGTAATAAAATTTTCTAGGTCAATAAGCTTTAAACTTAACGCAATTATAAGGGATATAATTATTCCCAATACTATATTTATAATAAATGGCAAAGGTGAATACTCTTTACTTAATATTGCAATTATTACAACAATAAATATAAA
>CAYOIL010000010.1:13318-32150 GCA_964403985.1 uncultured Saprospiraceae bacterium | reverse complement strand
GATATATATATTCAAACAAAAGCTGTAATTCAAAATATTGAAACCTATCTTAAGAAAATCGACCTTAACCTCTCACATGTTGTCGACATAACAAGTTTTCTAGTTGATATGAAAGACTTTAAAGAATATAACAAAGCTTATGGAGAGTTTTTCAATGCTGAAACTGGACCTGCAAGAACTACTGTTGCGGTCAAAGAGCTTCCTCATCCCGAACTAATTATTGAAATAAAAGCAATTGCACATTTAGGAAAAAATGGATAAAAATGAAAAAGGACTTTAGAATAGTCTAAAGTCCTCTGTAATTATGACAAACAAATTAAATTTCTAGCTGAAAGACAAAAACAGTGAAATAATTTTACAAAAACTCATTTTCACCATCTTTGGAGTTGCTAAATTAACAAATTTTTAAATATTTCCTATTAAAACTTTCATTTGTTCGGCACACACATTTTAATGCATGTATAAAACACAGAAAATGAGCACTTTCTGTAATTAATATTATTTTTTAATATTTCAGTCGTTTATCAGATTGAATAATTTTAAAGTAAATAATAAGTTTTGTTCCTTTGAATCCTTCAAATACGACAAGAAAAAGCTGTAAAGTGAAGTATATGAAGTAATTAGATACAGGTTCTTTACTTCCTTGATTAATTCCATTTTGACAATATTTACATAAAGAACCTATACCTTGTGCTTGACAACTAATAAATACTTAAAAGGATATAAATTATACCTATTTTTGCGCTTCAATTAAGAAACAAGAATAAGAGCGAAATATAATTGTATGAATGTTCCTGAAGTGATAAATGAGACTATATGTAAATTCTTGGAAAGCACCTATAGCTTGGATGATATTAGTAGTAAAATGTTATTCAATGAGACAAGAAAAGAATTTGAAGGAGATGTAACTTTCGTTTTGTTTCCATTATTGAAAATTTGCAAAGCTAATCCTCAGTCCTTAGGTGAATCAGTTGGCAACCATTTACTTGAAACTATAGAATTCGTAGAGTCCTATAATATCGTAAAGGGATTTCTAAATATTAAATTTAAAGATTCCTATTGGGTTTCTCTTTTTGATCAAACAGATTTCGGCAAAAGTTACGTATTTGACAATTCAACTATTCTCGTGGAGTTTTCATCCCCCAACACTAACAAACCATTACATTTAGGTCATGTTAGAAATATTCTTTTAGGATGGTCTACGAGTCAGATATTAGAAGCTGCAGGACGAAAGGTCATAAAAACACAAATAGTAAACGATCGAGGAATTGCAATATGTAAAAGTATGTTGGCTTGGAAGCTATTTTCTGATGGTGTAACTCCAGAACAAGTAGGTAAAAAGTCTGATCATTTTGTTGGTGATTATTATGTGAAATTTGAGCAAGAATTTAAAGATGAATATACTAATTGGCAGAATTCAGAAAATGGGAAAAATGAATTTTCAAAAAGCGATAAATCTGATGAGTCGGAGTTCTTTAAATCTTTTAAAAATAAATATTTTAATGAATATTCTATTTTGGGTAAACAAGCAAAAGAATTATTGTTAAAATGGGAGTCTGATGACCTAGAAGTTAAAGCATTATGGAATAAAATGAACCAATGGGTTTATAATGGTTTTGAAGAAACCTATTCAAAATTGAAAGTTGAATTTGATTCGTATTATTATGAGAGCAACACATATAAACTTGGAAAAGATATAATTGAAGAAGGTTTAAAAAAATCAGTATTTTATAAAAAGGAAGATGGCAGCGTATGGATTGATTTAGAAGATGTGGGATTAGATCATAAGCTGGTTTTAAGAAGTGATGGGACGTCAGTATATATGACTCAAGACTTAGGAACTGCGCAATTACGATATAAGGATACTAAAGCAGATGGGATGGTTTATGTTGTTGCTGATGAACAAAACTATCATTTTGAAGCTCTTTTTGCAATATTGAAAAAGCTTGGAGAATCTTATAGTGATAACTTAAATCATTTATCTTATGGAATGGTCGATCTTACCACTGGTAAGATGAAATCAAGAGAAGGAAAAGTAGTTGATGCAGATGATTTGATGAATGATGTAATAGCTACAGCAAAAAGTAATGCTATAGATAGGGGAGAGACAGAAGAAATAGGGGTTGAAGAAAGAGAAGACATCTATTATAAAATAGGTTTAGCAGCTTTAAAATTCTTTATTTTAAAGGTTAACCCCAAAAAGCGTATGATATTCGATCCAGAGGATTCGGTTGACATGCAAGGCGCAACTGGACCTTACGTTCAGAATGCATATGTAAGAGTTCAGAGTATAAATAGAAAAGCAAGAAAACTGGATAAGGATGTCGCAAAAGAATATAATGATACACAAGCAATTGAAATAGATTTAATCAAAAGATTGCTAGATTATCCTGAGAAATTAAAAAAAGCTGCAAATGACTATGATCCTTCAATAATTGCTGTTTATTGTTATGAATTGGCAAAGACCTATCATAAATTTTATAATGATGTACGGATTTTAGGAGCAGAGAGTGAAGCGGCAAAAGCATTTCGAGTACATTTAGGAAATGAAACTGCAGAGATGTTGAAAAGAGGTTTTAACTTATTAGGTATTGAAATGCCAGAAAGAATGTAAATGAATAAAAATGAGTGAGAAAAGAGAATCATTAAATTTTCTTGAACAGATTATTGAAGAAGATTTAAAAAATGGTAAGTATACATCTATTCAAACAAGGTTTCCTCCCGAGCCTAATGGTTATTTACACATAGGCCATACAAAAGCAATATGGGTTAACTTTTCTATTGCTCAAAAGTACGGTGGTAAAACAAACCTTCGATTTGATGATACTAATCCTACAACTGAAGAAACAATCTTTGTAGAAAATATCCAGAAGGACATTAAATGGCTGGGATATGATTGGGACAATCTTTATTTCGCTTCAGACTACTTTGATCAATTATATAATTTTGCTGAACAGCTTATTATTAAGGGTTATGCTTATGTTGATGACCTTACTAGTGAAGAGATAGCAGAGTTAAAAGGAACACCAACTGCTTCTGGAAAAAATAGCCCTCATAGAGAACGAACAGTTGATGAAAATCTAACACTATTTAGGGAAATGAAGGCAGGGAAATATAAAGATGGTGAGAAAGTTTTACGTGCAAAAATAGATATGGCTCACACAAATATGTTAATGCGTGATCCATTAATTTATAGAATTAAACATCAACACCATCATAAAACTGGTGACAAGTGGGTAATCTACCCAATGTACGATTTTGCACATGGTCAAAGTGATTCTATAGAGGAAATCACACACAGTATGTGTTCACTTGAATTTATTCATCATAGGCCTTTATATAATTGGTTTATTGAAAAATTGGGAATTTATCCTTCTAAGCAAAGAGAATTTGCTAGGATGAATGTTTCCTATATGATTACAAGTAAAAGAAAATTAAAACAATTAGTTGATAACAATTTAGTCTCAGGTTGGGATGATCCTAGAATGCCTACTGTTGCAGGGATGAGAAGAAGAGGTTATCCAGCTTCGGGAATTAGACTATTTTGTGAAAAGACTGGAATAGCAAAAAGGAATAATTTACAAGAAATTGCCTTATTAGAAGCTTGTATTAAAGAAGAATTAAACAAAACTTGTCATCGTTTAATGGTTGTAAACAAACCACTTAAACTAACAATAACTAATTACCCAGAAGATAAAAGCGAAGTTTTAATAGCTAACAACAATCCTGAGAATGAAAATGATGGGACAAGAGAATTAATCTTTTCAAGAAATCTTTACATTGAAAGGACTGATTTCATGGAAGATGCGCCTAAAAAATTCTTCAGACTATCACAAGGAAGGAATGTTAGATTGAAAAATGGATACATTATACATTGTGAAGACGTTGTTAAGAATGAAGAAGGAGAGATAGAAGAAGTACTTTGTACCTATTACCCTGATAGTAAAAGTGGTAGTGACACTTCTGAAGTTAAAGCGAAAGGAACATTACACTGGGTATCTCAACAACACGCTATACCTTGTACCGTTAGAGAATATGATAGATTATTTTCTTCTGAAGCTCCTGGTACCACAGATGGAGTTGACTTTATTGACGAAGTAAATGAAAATTCTTTAACAATTAATGAAAATGCTTTTATGGAGCCAGCATTTAAGGACTATACAATAGGAACAACGGTACAATTTATGAGAATTGGTTATTTCCGAATTGATGAAGATAGCACTCCCAACAATTATATTTTTAATAGAACAGTTTTGTTAAGGGATAGTTGGAAAAAAAAGTAAATTAAGAACAAGTACACTTTATGAAAAGAGTGATATTTATTAGACATGCTAAATCTAGTTGGGCTGATGTCCTTATGACTGATAAGGAAAGGCCATTAAATAATAGAGGAAAAAGAGACGCACCTATAATGTCTAATAAATTAATTCAATTATTACAGAAAGAATCTATATCAGTTGATTATATTTTATGCTCAACAGCAAAAAGAACTATGGAGACTATAGCTTATTTTACTTCATCGAACTTTAAGTCTATTCCATTACTGTATGACGAAAATTTATATCATGCAGATGAAGACTATTTGTTGGAAAGTCTTTTTCAAATTGATGACAAGCACAACACCGTAATAGTATGTGCACATAATCCAGGCATTACCTTTTTAGCTAATTCTCTTGGTGTAGTAACTGATAATATTCCTACTTGTGGAATATATGTGGTAGATTTTAAGATTACAAGTTGGACTGATATTGATAAAAATGATAGCCATCTATGCTTTTACATTTACCCTAAAATGCTTGATAATGAATAAGTTGAAACCAATCATTTTAAGTATATGTTTATTGTTTATAATTTCATGTAAAAGAAGTTATGAAGAACCAACAATTGAAAAGGATAAGCTAATAAAGATATTAGCAGATATGCATATTGCTGAAGAAATGGTAACTAAATTCCGTTTGATGGATAGAGACAGTGTCAGAAATCTATATTTTAAAGAAATCGGGATAATTCATAAAATTGACACTTCCGAAATAACGAATCAAATAAATATTCTACAATCAAACCCTGAATTTTCATTTGATATTTATCAAGAAGTATACAAATTCTTAGATAATAAATCGAATAGCGCTAACAAACAAAAGAAGGAATAATGGCAGATAAAAGTATCAAAGTACTTATTGTTGATGATGAACCTGACATTCTTGAGTTACTTGAATATCATTTAGAAAAAGAAGGGTATAAGACGAAGAAAGCGAAAGATGGTGAAGCAGCTATAAAGAAAGCACATAAATTTGATCCGGACATCATAGTTCTTGATGTAATGATGCCAGAAATGAATGGTATTGAAGTATGTAAAAAGCTAAGAGAATTAAAACAATTTAAAAATACTTTAATTACATTTTTAACTGCAAGAAATGAAGAGTTTACAGAAGTTATGGCTTTAGATTCAGGAGCTGATGATTTTATGTCAAAACCATTAAAGCCATCTGTTTTCAGAAGTCGGATAAAAGCTTTGGCTCGAAGACTTGATCAGAAAAAAGAAGAAGTTAAGCAAGTTTTAGGAAATTTAATTCTTGACCATGAAGAAATTTGTGTGATCTTAAAAGGCAAAAAAGTATACTTAGCAAAAAAAGAATTTGAATTATTAGCTTTATTAACTTCTAAACCAGAAAAAGTATTCAAACGCCACAAGATTATGAATAAAGTATGGGGTGTTGATGTACTAGTTGGAGACAGGACTATTGATGTTCATATCAGAAAACTAAGAGAAAAAATAGGCAGTAAATATATTTCAACAGTAAAAGGGATTGGTTATAAATTTACAATAAATGCAGAAGAGTAGGAGTCCCTTATTTATTGTTGCTACTATTAGTCTTCTAATTTCAGGCTTTTCTGCAATTGGGTTTCTAATATTTGAATATTTATATCATCAAACTTTCAATGTAGTTACTTTAGTCATCTTTATACTTACTGTGTTCTCTATAAGTTTCTTTATAGTAAGATTTTTTATTAAAAAATACATTTCAGCTAGATTAACACCTATTTATAATTTAGTGAGAAAAAAACCTGGAAAAGAGGAAGTTCCACAAAACTTAAATCTCAAGGTAGATGTATTTAGTAACCTAAATGGAGAAGTAAAAGATTGGATGGATAATAAAAATCAAGAAATTCAATCCATTAAAAATCTGGAACAATATAGAAAAGACTATGTAGGTAATATTTCGCATGAATTAAAAACACCTTTAACATCTGTTCAAGGATATATTCATACATTACTTGAAGATGTAGAGAGCCCTACATTAAGAAGACGTTTTTTAGAAAAAGCAGCCAACAATACTGAACGATTAATACAAATCGTAAATGATTTAGAGACTATAACTAAAATAGAATCGGGCAACATTATAATTGAATTTCAAACATTTAATTTAAAACAACTTTTAGAAGAGGTTATTGATGATTTGACATTTATGACTTCTGAGAAGCAACTAAAAATCCAGTTTATTGATGGGAATATATCTTCATATTTAGCTTTAGGGGATAAAGAATCGATAAGGCAAGTTTTGAATAATCTTGTAATAAACTCTATTAAATATGGCAAGGATAATGGAAATACAACGATTAAACTTTATGACATGGTCGATGATTTTTTAATAGAGATTAATGATAATGGATTAGGTATTGACTCTAAACATTTACCACATATATTTGATCGATTCTATAGAATAGATAAATCTAGAAATAGGAATATTGGTGGTTCTGGTTTAGGTTTATCAATTGTAAAGCATATTATAGAAGCTCATAATCAAACCATTCATGTAAAAAGTGAATTAGGAGAAGGTACAAGCTTTACATTTACACTAAAAAAAGCGAATGCTTAGGGATTAGAAATAATCTCACTATCATAATCTGCAACAATAGAAGCTTGATTATTACCAATATTATCTATTAATTTGATAATACCATCTCTATACTTGTAAAACTCTTCTAACTCTTCAACAGGCATAGGCTCAGTAGGTGGGAAATTTTCTTTTAAATGATTTACTTGTTCTCCATTTTTCCAAAATCTAAAACAAACATGAGGTCCAGTTGCTAATCCACTAGATCCAACGTATCCTATTGTTTGACCTTGTTTTACATGCATCCCCGGTTTTATACCTTTCGCATATTTTTGCATATGTAGATACTGTGTTTGATATGTTTTATCGTGTTTAATCTTCACATATCTACCATTTCCTTTTGTATAAGCCACTTTTGTTACAACACCATTTGCTACTGCTTGGATAGGAGTACCGTATGGAGCAGCATAGTCCGTTCCTCTATGTGCTTTCCTTCTTTTTAATACTGGATGAAAACGTCTCAGATTAAATTTAGACGATATTCGCCCCATTTTTACGGGAGCTTTCAAAAATGCCTTTTTTGTTGGACGTCCTTCTAGATCATAATAACCAGAATATTCTTCATTGTCATAGTGAATCGCATAATACTCATTATCATAGTTTTTATAATAAGCACCAATTAATCTTCCTACACCAACAGCTTCTCCGTCGATATATTCTCGTTCATAAATTAATTTATACTCATCATCATTCTGTGTATGATAAAAATCAATAGACCAAGCTAATGCATCTTCCATTTTACTAATTAAAGCTGGTGGCATATCATTGTCTATCATTGTATTCCATAAAGATGATTTCAAAACACCACTTCCCATCTCAATACATCTTTCTATTTGTTTTTCAACAACTTCTGTTGAAAGAGTATCTTTTAAATTATACTTTATGTACTTATATTTATTTGGTATATAAACTAATGCTTGAGGTTCAGAACAACTGTCTTTTACAATAGCGTAATTCTTACCAGCTTGTAGATTTCTTACATCAAAAACATCTTTAGCGTTTTCTGCAAGATTGTGAATATCTTTATATGAGACTCCTTCGTCTTGGAGTATATCAGAAATAAACTCATTTTGTTGAATTGTATTTTCTTCAATTTTAAATAAACTCATATCGTATCCGAATTTCATTACAGGAATGTTATGAAAGACATCAGCAGTTGTTGTATCAGCAGGAAAATTCAACTCTTTGTAAAGTTGGAAACCAAAAATGCACGCAGCACATATCATGATTGTAGATAAGATATCTACAATTCTTCGTGTCTTATTCTTTTTCAAAATTGTAAGGTTTTACCACTAGTATCCAAATAAATAATATTCTTAATGAAGCGCAAAATTAAAGAATTACTTAAATAAATGTAAATCTTTCTTCTTAAGGAAATGTTATATTGATGCTTACTTAATTGGATTCTGTTGCACTAAGATAATAATTGATAGTCAAGAATCAAAAAAATAGTACTAAAAAGTAGTCTAATTCACTTTTAGTTAGATTACAATCTTCTATTATATATATATTTAAATATTAGTAATTTTTATTATATGACTATAAATTGTTCAGGCCACCTACTTGATTTATCATCTCCAGTAGTTATGGCTATTGTAAATCTCACTCCTGATTCTTTTTACGACGGAAGTTCTAATTTTAGCAATTTATGGAAATCCGCTATTCAAAATGTTGTTACACAAGAACCAGATATCATTGATCTTGGAGCGATGAGTTCACGTCCAGGCGCTGAAATTATTTCTCCTGATGAAGAGTGGGAACGACTTGTAAATGTAATTGAATTTGTTAAAAAAGAGTATCCACACCTCTTAATTTCTATCGATACAATACATGCTGAAGTAGCAGTAAAATCACTTGATAAGGGAGTTCATATTATTAATGATATTTCTGGAGGTAAATTTGATAATACAATGTTTTCTCTCATAGCGCCATATAATCCAGCATATATCATGATGCATATGAAAGGAACACCGAAAACTATGAACAATGAAACTAATTATACCAATTTAATGCTCGACATCATTGAATATTTTAAAACACAAATTAATAAGGCGACATCTGATGGTATAAAAAATATCATCTTAGATCCAGGTTTTGGGTTTTCAAAAACAATTGATCAAAATTATAAATTACTGAATCAATTAAATGTATTAAATATATTCTCTTATCCAATTCTTGCTGGTTTAAGTAGAAAATCTATGATTTATAGAGTTTTGGGCTCGAGCCCAAAAGAAGCATTAAATGGATCTTCAATACTTCATTTAAAAGCATTACAAGAAGGAGCAAGAATCCTTCGCGTACATGATGTAAAAGAAGCAAAAGAAACAATAACTTTATTCGAAAAATTATCCGTTAACAAATAGTTAATCGTTAAGTAATACAGTACTTTTACTGTAACTTTTCTGTTTATTTATAAAGTGCTGATTATATGCACCAAAATTGATATGACGACAAAACAAAAATTGATCAAAAGAATAATGAAGCCTTTGAGGTATATTTGGATTGGTCTAGCTATTTTTGTTTTTCTTTTCTTACTCTCTTATTTTATTTTAAAAATTCCAAGAGTTCAGAATTATGTTGCCGTTAAAATAACTAATATCTTATCGGACAGACTAGATACTAAAGTCCAAATAAAAGAAGTAGACATAAACATTTTCAAGGGATTTAAACTCGATGAACTATATATTGAAGATGTTTCAGGCGATACTTTAATATATGTAGAATCTTTCTATTCTGACTTTCAAAACTCTCTTCGAAGTTTCTATCATAAAAACTTTTTAGTTCAAGGGGTTCAACTAGAAAATGGAAAAATTTTTATCAATAGGCCCTTCGATGACCCAGTATATAATTTTAAGCGACTACTCAATAGAGATTTTGACCCTTTTTACATTGACACCGTTTCTAGTAAAAGCGCAGCTGCTAAAATAATACAATCAGTAAATCAAAGACGAAAAAGTAAATCATTTGATTTTTCTATTAGTAGTTTGAATATGAAAAATATTGATTTTTTAAATAAAGATGATGTTAGCGGAAATCAACAATCTGCACACATCGATAATTTATCTGCTACTTTTGACACTTTTGATATTAAAACCTTAAACTTTACTATTAACAATCTAGACTTTTCCGGAATAGATTTTAATCATAAAAATTATGAACCAGACTCATTAATTATTTTTCCTGAAAGTATTCAAGAAAATACTGAATTTAAGTTCCGAATTAATAATTTGGAAGGAGATAATTTAAATGGGATTGCATTAAACACGAAAAATGAGAACACTTCCTATCAAAAAGATATTTTTAATCCATCGAACATTCATTTCGAAAATATTAAAATAAATGCCAAAGACATAATTATAATAGATCCTTATTATGTAGAAGGAGAATTAAATAAAATGACTGGAAACATTGGTGATTTTACAATTACACAATTCGAAGCGTCAAAATTTTATTTACAAAAACGTAAAAGTGGATTTGATGGACTTAAATTTAAAACGCCTAATAGTTCATTAAGTAAGAGTGTTTCATTTAATTATAGAAATATATCAGATTGGAAAGATTTTGTAAATAAAGTTATTATTTCTGGCGAAATGATAAACACTAAAGTAGCAATTAAAGATTTAAAGTTTTTCTCACCTCAACTTAAAGAAAATAGATTTTTTATTGAAAATGCAACTGAAAGCATTATCCTAAATGGTAAATTTACTGGAAGAGTCAATTCATTTAATGCTCGAAATATAAAAGCAGAACTTACTAATAATTTAAAATTTGAAGGGTCAATTATTGCTAGAGATATTACTGTTCCAGATGAGACTCTTCTTAATATTGGAATAAATACTTTAGATACTGATGTTAATACTTTAAATAAATTAATTCCGGGATTTAATGTTCCTGACAATTTCTACAAATTAAATAAATTAAATTTCACTGGTCGTTTCGATGGATATTACCAAGATTTTGTTGCATATGGTGATTTAAATACTGACTTAGGTAGAGCAGATGTCGATATGAGATTAAATTTAAAAAGTGGAAGTAGCAACGCTAAATATTCTGGAAAAATAAATCTTTATGATTTTGATCTTAAGTCATGGTCTGGAGTTGAAAAATTTGATAAAGTTTCATTTTCAGCTAATGTTGAAAATGGAAGTGGATTAGAATTAAACACAGCATATGCGGAATTGGGAGGTGAGTTAATTTCATTTGATTATAATGGATATAATTATAATGGAATTATTGATGCGAAACTAGAGCAAAACTTATTCGATGGTAAATTTAGCTCTTCTGATAAGGATGTAGATTTTGATTTTGAAGGAAGCATTGACTTTACAGGAGATATACCTATATATGATTTTGATGCTGATATACGTTCATTAAATCTTAAAACACTTAACTTTTCAAAAGATATCGATCATATCGAAGGTATAGTTGACATAAAAGCGAAAGGTTCAAGCATTGATGATCTTGTAGGATCTGCACTAGGGAATAAAATACTTATAGAAAGGAATAATGACACTTTGGATTTTGGGCATTTAGCCCTTGCATCTACTTTAAAAAACACAAATGATAGATCATTATTCATAGACAGTGATATCGGTAATGTGGAAATAACTGGTCAATATAAATTAACGGAATTACCTGATGCAGTAATTGACATGTTAAAGAAAAATTATCCAGATTTCACAAGTAACATTAACTATATATCGGGTGTCCCCAAAGAAAATGTAAAAGCACATTTTATGGCCAATGTTAAAGACGCGGGAGAGATTTTTACCTTTTTTACAGCTCAAAATGTCACATTAGATAGTCTAAATGCTTCAGGTGATATAGATTTTAATTCTAGTCTTTTTGAAATTGATATTAAAACTCCATATATAAAGTATGATCAATATAGTTTGCAGGATCTTGACCTTACATTTAATTTGGGCGAAAGCCAAGGGAAATTCATGCTTAATTCTAATCAATCTTTAATATCCAATAGTGAAATAAACAATCTTAAAGCCTCAGGCACTATTACTAATGATTCTATACATTTCGATATTACAGCAACAAAGGCTTTAGATTCTATAAGTAATGTAAATATTGCTGGTGAAATTTTCCCTGCTGACATTGAAGTAGAAGTTCAATTTAGTGAATTAGAATTTAATTTAATTGGTACAGATTGGTTATTAAGTAAAAATAATTCTGTTGTTTTAGGCGATGAAAAACTAAAATTGTCAAACTTTATTTTAATAGGAGATGAAAGGCGAATTGGCATAAAATCAATAAATAAAAATAAAGGAATTGAAGCAGAAATATCCGATGTTCAATTGTCGCTTATCAATGAATTTATAGCAAACGAAAATGTCAAGTTATCTGGAAATACTAATGCAATTATTTCATTCGAAAATATATTTAAAAATGAAGGTCTATATGTAAAAGCTGATGTAAAAGAAGTTTACTTTAATGAGCAATCAATGGGTGATATGTTTATAAATGCATCAACTGATTTTTCAAGCAGAAAAATAAATTACACGGCTACCTTAGACAATATTGAGGATAAAGTCAGTTTAAGAGGAAATTATGGATTAGACAGCAAATTAGTTAATGCTCAGGCTGATGTTGATGGTTTCCCACTTGTTTTTCTAGAAAACTTCTTGGAAGGAAGTATAGAAAACACCCAAGGTAGAATATTTGCACAAATTGATATTGATGGAAAAATTAATGATCTAGACACAAGAGGTAGAGGTGAAATAAGAGATGGTTTTACTAAAGTAAATTATTTAGGAACTAAATATTCCTTCGAAAATGCACTTTTTAAAGTCAGTAAAAATTATGTTGACTTTTCAGGTGGAAAACTTATTGATAGCAGATCTCAAGTTGCTATAATTACAGGAGGATTAACTCGTGAAAATTTCCAGAATCTTGGTCTTAATTTAACTATCGATTCGGATAAATTTATTTTACTTAATACTACTTCGATTGACAATGAGAGTTATTATGGTTTCGGACAAGGAAAGGCTAATGTAAACTTCAGTGGAAAGTTTAGTGAAATGATAATTAGTATCGTAGCTAAAACAGCGGAAGAAACAACAATGACTTTACCTTTATCCTATGTGAATTCAGCTAGAGATGAAAGTTTTTTACCAATTAGTACAAGAGAAGAATTTATTGCTTCTATTGAATCTGAAATTGATAGTGAAAAATCAGAAAGATATAATGTTGGTTTAACTTTAAAAATGTCTCTTGATGTTACTCCAGAAGCTGAAATGAAGGTCTTGTTTGAACCTGTAACTGGTCATCAACTAATTGGCAAAGGAAGTGGGCCAATTCAATTAAACCTATCTCCTAATGGAGATATTGATATGTTTGGAAAATATAACATTGAAAGTGGGAAATACGATTTTGCATTAGAAAACTTTATTAAGAAAGAATTTACAATAGAAAAAGGAGGATATATAGAATGGTCAGGAGATCCTATAAATGCAAAAATTGATATCTCTGCTAAGTATAAAACAATTCGCGCTCCTTTGGATGTATTTTTGGCGGAATATTTAGCTGAGAATAGTGATTTACAGACGAGTGCTACCCAAGAAACAGATGTTTTATTAACAGTGAATTTACTTGATCAATTATTAAATCCAACTATAAAATTTGAAATTGATTTCCCCAATTTATCAGGAGATTTATCAGCTTTAGTAAATAATAAACTATTAATCTTACAAGACGATCCTTTAAATTTAAATAACCAAGTTTTAGGTTTATTAATCTTTAATAATTTCCTTCCATATAATAACCCAATTGCAACTTTCAGTAATTCAACTGTAAACTCGTCTGTAGGTGTTATAGTAGGTGAATTATTGTCCGCACAATTGTCCTCATATGTTTCTACATTAATGGAAAATGTTCTTAATGAAAATGGGCTAATTTATGACATTGATGTTGATGTAAGACTTGAAAATGCCAATGCTCTTACATCTACTGCTTTAAATTATGGGCTTACATTGAAACCTAAATTTAATAATGATAAGTTTGATGTTGTTTTAGGAGGTGATTACCTTACTGAGGATGAATCAGGTCAATCAGCATATTATACAGGTGATTTTATTGTTGACTATTATTTGCAAAAAGACAAAAAGATTAAAATAAGAATTTACGGTCGAACTGATAGAGAAGTTTTAGAAGGTAGGCGCCAAAGGGTAGGAGCTGGTATTTATTTCAGAAAAGAATTTTCTAGCTTTAAAGAGCTCAGAAATTCTATGAAAATATTCGCGAAAGACTTAAATGAGCAATAAATTTATGAGTAAGAGAAAAAAGAAAAGTTTTCAAATTGTTCCAGAAGCCTTTTTTGAAAAGATAGAATTCAATAAAGTACGAGAATTACTAATCGAACTTTGTAAAGGAGAAGAAACGGTAGAATACTTTTCGGAACTTTCATTTTTAAATTCTCCTTCTGAGATAAATAATGAATTAGCCAAAGCTAAAAGTTATTTTACTACCTATCAACAAGATGATAAAATACCTTCTGCAGAATTTTTCAAAATAGAAAATGATTTATTTCTATTAAGTAAAGAAAACTATTTACTCGAGATTGAATCTCTTTTTCGAATAAACAATTCAATTTTACTTGGACATGAGTTATTTAATTGAGCGATTTCAGTCAGACTGTATTTCTATTATTTAATTTTCTTACAAAAGATGACCAATATCCTATTTTAAATGATATTGCTCAAAATGTTTTATTCGATAATTCTTTAGCTACATTAGTCGGTAAAGTATTGGATAATGAGGGGAATGTAAAACCTGATGCTTCGCCAGAACTATTAAAAATAAATAGACGAATTCAATCTAAAATGCGCGAACTAGATAAAGAATTTGACTCTCTCATAAAGCATTATAAGGATAAAAATATGTTAACTGATTCTGCTGAATCTTATAGAAACGGCAGAAGAGTACTTTCTGTACCGGCAGAAAATAAAAGACAAATTAATGGTGTAATTCACGATGAAAGTGCTACGGGTAAAACAGTCTTTTTAGAACCTGATTCATTAATTAAATTAAATAATGACTTATTTGATTTTCATAACGAGTATAAACAAGAGATAAATAGGATTCTAAGACAATTATGTACAGATTTAAGATCATTTATTCCACACATTAGATCGTATCATAAACTAATTTTAGAAGTAGATAAAATAGCTGTACGAGCTAAATGGGCAAGAATGATTGATGGAGAATTCTTGACAATACAAGATAGTCCAAGACTCCATTTTATAGAGGCTTATCATCCGCTTTTAAAATTAAAAAATGAAAAAGAAGACAAAGCAACGATTCCCTTTAATCTAGAATTACATGGTAAAAATCGAATTCTTCTTTTAAGCGGACCAAATGCTGGGGGAAAATCAATACTTATGAAAAGCGTAATCCTACTTCATTGTATGGTACAATGTGGAATTCCAGTTCCTGCACATCCAGATTCAAAACCTGGATTCTTTAAAACATTTATTGCGGATATTGGGGATCAACAAAGTATAGAAAATGATTTATCGACATTTAGTAGTAGACTTAAAATAATGGGTCAAAGCTTACATGTCGCAAATCAATCAACTCTTATGGTTATTGATGAATTTGGTAGTGGAACAGATCCGAAATTTGGTGGAGCACTGGCTGAATCAATGCTATATACATTTAACAAATCTGGTGCTTTTGGTGTCGTTACAACACACTATAGTAATCTAAAGATATTTGCTTACAAAACTAAAGGAATAGTGAATGGTGCAATGGTGTTCGATCAAGAAAACTTAGAGCCTACATATCATATGAAAATTGGAAAACCGGGAAGTTCTTTTGCTTTTGAAATAGCTGATAAAAGCGGAATTCCTGATGTTGTGATGAAATACGCAAGAAAAAAAGTAGGAAAAGATTCTACCCAAGTAGAAGATCTATTAGTCAATTTACAAAAAGAAAAAGCCCAAGCTGACAATAAAGTAGAAACTTTAGAATCGAGAGAAAAAGAGCTTCAACGGCTAATAAATACGTATAACCAGTTGCACAAAGAACTTGATGTACGGAGAAAGAAAATTAAAATGGAAGCTCGAGAATCAGCTTTAATCGATACAGCTGAAAAAAATAAAGCTTTTGAAAATTTAATTCGAGAATTAAGAGAAGAAAAGAAGTTAGAAGAGGCCAAAGAAATTGCAGCTAAACTTAAAACAGAAAGACAATCTCTACATGGGGAAATTGCTACATTAGAAAATAGTCTATTACAAAATTCTTCCTTTGATGTAAGTAAATTGAAAAAAGGGGATTTTGTAAAAATTGGAAATAACGAAGATGTAGGTGTAATTGAATGGATTAGAAAGAATAAGGCCGAAATTCGATTCGGGAATATGGCTATTCAAACTAAATTGAAAGATTTATTACCTGCAAAAGAACCTATTGAAATTAAACGTTCTAGAAGTGTTCAATCTGCTATACACAATCAAGCTCAAACACCTACTAGATTGGACATTCGAGGGATGAGTAAAGAAGATGCTTCAAGAATTACTGAGGACTTTTTTGATAAAGCAATCTTGTCAAACGCGCACGAATTAACAATTGTTCATGGGTTTGGAAGCGGTGTCTTAAGAAAGGAAGTAAAGAGAATTGCTAAAGAATACAAAGACATAAAAAAGATATTTCATCCAGAGTATGAATCTGGTGGTGAAGGAGTTACGATAGTAAACCTATAGCGTAAATTTACCCTAGCTACCAAATTTCGAAACTACCGTTTTTATGTCCTGAGTTAGATCAGAACTTTTAAGCACAGTAATGCTGTGCTTAACTTTTGCTTTAGTATGAACCAATATCATTAATTCATCGTCTTGACCTATATTTTTTCTTAGGTTCTTAACATTCTTCCATCCATTAGCTTTGAACTCATCCATATGCCATTTATGAATCTCATCAAATCCCTCTTCTGTTTGTACTAAAACTGTATGAGTTGCCTTTAAGTCCTCTATTTTTTGACTAATCTTCGATAGCAAACCATTCTCATATTTTGGGACATTATTTTCTCCCCAAAATTCAGGATATTGAGCCTTTGGCTGTGATGGTTCTGTTTTACACGCTGCAAAACTCAAACAAATAAATAATGTAAAAATTAAATACTTCATAATATTATCCTTCAAATTGTAATCCCATTTGCTTTAATTCATCTTCAGTTGTTTCTCTTATACTAATAATTTCAACTTCAAAAAATAAATCATATCCAGCCATAGGATGATTAAAATCAATTATAACGTTTTCTTCTTGAATTTCTTTAATAAGCCCTACATGCTGCCCACCTCCATTATCTTGCATGGCAATTTGTTTGCCTTCTATTAAATTCTCTTTCTGTTGTTCTTCATCTCCAAAGTTAGCTCTTGGAATAGGAACTACATTATCTTCAATATATAAACCGTATGCTTCTTCTGCTACTACTTGAAATCCTTTCTTTGTTCCAACTTCCAATCCTTCAATTTCAGTTTCAAAGCCAGGTATCATCATTCCTACACCGAAAACAAAACCCAATGGTTCTTTTCCATAAGTTTCCTCAACCACTTTACCACTTTCATTTTCTTCTTTCAAACGATAATGTGCTTCAATAAAATTCGTTTTAGCGATTTTCATTTTTTTTTCGCAAAAGTAAGATAATTCACAGCGTTAACAATCCTTTACGAAAAATTTAAATATATCAATTGTAATTTGGACCTAACAATTCTTTATGAAGTTAAACATAAAAAAGATCCTATTACTGTTTATTACCTTATGCTTAATCGTATATATAGGTATAAGTTTCGTTTTTCCTAAAGTTCTTCTAAAACTTTCACGCGAAATTTCAAGCTCTACTGCTGCCGATTTTGGAATGCGATATGATAAAATTGAAGTTCTGACTCACGATTCGTTAATACTTTATGGAGATTTTATTTATCCATTCTTTAGAAATTTTAATGAAGAAACTTCAAATCATTCTATGATTGTTCTTCACCCATTGAAATATAATACAAAAAGAATCTATCCTTTTTTAAAACAAATTAATACACTCGATGTCAACTTTATAAGTTTTGACAGTAGAGGACATGGTAGAAGTGAAGGTCACTTATACACAATGGGAGTAAAAGAAGCAAAAGATATTACAGCCATTATTGACTACATTTTATCTTACAATCCAAATCATAGCTTTGGTATTTATGCTAGGAATAACACTGGTAATATTGCTCTTAAGGCTTTAGAACTTGATGAAAGAATAAGATATGCTGTTTTAGAAAACTTTGATAATCATCCATTGGAAACAATTCAAAGAATGAATTACGATGATGTGTTTATAAAAAATGAATTGATTCAAGATTATGTATTAAATAAAACCTTTAATTACTTAGATATTGATGAAAGTGAAAGTGAAATTGATTTTAACAAAATTGACCAATCAATCCTTTTGCTGCAAACAGAAAATAATATGAACGCACTTAATTCTCTTGAAAAGAAATTAATTAATTCTGATATTTTTAAGATGTATTTTCCTTCTAATCCTTATTTATTGTCATATTATAAAGATACTTCCAGTTCATATTCTTTGAAAGATTGTTTAGTAGATTTTATCTCTACACAATCACAAAATGCGATCGAAAATTCAAATAATTACTTTTTTACCTCTAGTGATAGTTTACCTATTGAGCAACCACCAACTTCTGAATAGAATATTTATCCTTGGATCTTATTTGAACAAAATATACTCCATTAATTAAAGGGCTTTTAATTCTATTCGTATTAATGCTTTTACTAATTAAAGCACCGTTCAAATCATAAATGATAACTTCTTGAATTTCTTCCAAAGATTCGATCATGAAGTCAGATAAATGAACTGGATTAGGAATTACTTTGGGTGTAAAACCAAAAAGATTTTGATCGTAATCTTCACCAAAGCCATTAACTTCACAATA
>CAYOIL010000010.1:11451-13308 GCA_964403985.1 uncultured Saprospiraceae bacterium | reverse complement strand
GTGTAAACCCAAAAACATTTTCAACATTTAAAACTTGTGGTGAAGCTATATTTTTATCCCAATACATTCGATATTCGCCTGGCTCCAAATCAATCGGGATATTATCTTGATCAACTATAATAGAGTCTCCAGAAAAATAATCATACCAAGTACCATTATGCTGAAAATTACCAATTGTTGTAGCTGAAACAACATCGAAATTACCTACCAAAAAGGCATTATCAGTGCCATTAAGCCAGATTCTTTTTAAAGCACCATTAACATCTAAACTAAAATCGGTAGTATGCATTATTTCTTCCGTTGCTCGCAAATCCATCATTGCAGAAAATATAGAATTCACACTAGCTCTATCATTTTCAGTCGTATAATCCCATCTTACCGGTTTAGGTGAAAGTCTACAATCTTCATTTATTGTACCATCAGTACAATAGTTAATACTGTAATCATAACCCAATTCTCCAAATTGCCAAACCATTTTCGGTCCAGGAATTGAAAAGAAAAAAGCGCTTGCCATACCTATACGGGATAATCCAGTTGCTTCATTCTTTACATTATATGTTCCATTACTATTTCCGTATGCGTCATTTTTAAATTGTAATCTTTCTTCATCATGACTTTCCATATAACCTATTGCATGAGGATCGTCCCATCCTTTATTTTGAAAAGACAAATAGCTGAAGTTTGACTTATTACCTGTATTATATCCCATTGTAGCTTCATTAAAAGGATAATTACCATTAGTCCATAACATTGCTCCATAGTTACTTAATTCTTTTTCTTCACTGTTCGTCGCAAAATGTTCTAAAATAAAATAAAATGAATTATTAATATCCCATAAATGATCAGCATATCCCTTTAATGTAGTAATTCTTCCTGCATCATATGAAGCAAATACACCATCATCTGTGCTAAATTTTTGAGTAAAACCTTTTGATAAATCAAATCTATAGCCATCAATGTGGTACTCGTTAATCCAATAGCTATTAATTCTATTTACATAGTCCTTTGTTGCTTGACTTTCATGATTAAAATCATAACCCACATTGAAAGGATGTTTGGCATCAACATTGAAAAATGGACTTTCAGATGATGGTTTACCATTTTCCCAATACAATTGTACATAAGGATTCTGAGAAAAGGCATGATTGAAAACTACATCAAGAATTACAGAGATTCCTAATTCATGAGCTTCATTTACTAGTTCTTTAAAAGCAGTTGAAGTCCCAAAATACTTATCTAACGCCATGTGAAAAGAAGGATTATATCCCCAACTGTCATTTCCTTCAAATTCTTGAACTGGCATCAGTTCTATTGCATTTATACCTAATCTCTTTAAATAGGGTAAAGTATCTTTTAGGCTTATATAACTGTGATCCGAAAGGAAATCTCTCATCATTATTTCATAAATATTCAATTGAGTTTGTTCTGTTGCAATAAAATCATCGTCTGTCCAGACAAAAGTTTCAGGCGTCATTTCAAAATAACTAACTCTTCCATTAGTTTTATCAGGAAAAGAAGGTAAATTAGGATATATATTCGCAGAAATAAATTGATCATGAAAATCGTCTAATATTGTAGTAGAGTAGGGATCCGCGATTAAAATATCCCCATCAACTAAAAACTGATAACCGTAACCTTGATTAGGATCTAAGTCCGTGAAATCTAACCAGTAATAGGTTCCATCTTGACTCCTATTCATAAATCCAGAAGTAGTTAATTTCCAATCATTAAAATCTCCTATGACATAAACATAACTTTTAAGTGGAGCGAATAATTTAAGACGTATTGAAGTATTATTTATTCTGGTTAATCCATATTCAAAATTATCAGGATCATTTTGTATGTTGGGTTCTGATG
>CAYOIL010000010.1:0-11441 GCA_964403985.1 uncultured Saprospiraceae bacterium | reverse complement strand
CGATTCAGGAGATATAAAAGTACCAGAAAACTCAGCACTTGATTCGTATATTGGGTAAAATATATCAGAGAATGTCTCCGTCTTTCCTTCTTTAGAACCATCAACATTTCTAAAAACCATACCTAGCTCAACAACATCCTCAGTCCCAGATAAACCATAATAATCTATTACATTGAAACTAATAGAATGAATATCATCTCCTTCATTATTCATTTTGACTTTTGGGTCGTCAGTTCCCCAGTTACCTTGGACATTTTGCCAATTTCCAGCTCCTCCACTTTCAGTAATAATACCTGTATGAATATAAACTTGATTTACACCAACTAATCCTGTACTTCCTTTGGTTGCATCATAATAGATAGTTATATCATCTTGAATAGTAGGAAATGTAGGTGATATAGTAACAATTTGTGAGTAAGCACTCACAACTATAAGGATAAATATCAAAGTGAAAAATTGCTTCATTATATTTGGTTTAAGTAGGTTATAAAGAGCTGTAATATATTTTGGGGTTAAACCCCAAAATAATTATAAAACTTAAGCTTTTAAGCATGTACAGATTCTAACTTTATCAGATTCCCATTTGCAATAACTTCTAGAGAATCTCCTTTTTGAAGTTCTATATAAATATCGTCAGCAGAACATTTTCCTTCACTCGCATTCCTGCAAACCCTTCAACAATACTCATCCAAGTTCCTGCCATGGAAGTGATATGAAGACCGTCCTCTGTATCATTATTATAATCATCTAAATCAAGTCTAGCTGTTCTTAAATACATTTCATATGCTTTGTCATCCATGCCTAGCTTTGCTGCTAATATAGAGTGAACGCAGGGCGATAATGAAGATTCGTGAACAGTTCTTGGCTCATAAAATTCAAAGTTACGTCTATGTTCATCTTCAGTAAAGTCATCTTCAAAAAAGTAAAAACCTTGCAAAACATCAGCTTGCTTTATAAAACAACTTCTCAATATCCTATCCCAACTCCAATTTTGATTTAAAGGAAGATGATTCTTATCTAGATTTTTTACTAATATTTGCTCTTTATCTAAATAATTATCTTGTTGTAAAAAGATACCTAGGTTTTCATCTTTAGGAAAGTACATATTTTCAATTATTTCACTCCACTTTCCTACTTCTTTATCTGAAACTCCAATTTTACTAGTAATTTTTTTATAAGCTGCATTATTCTTATTCGATACACTTTTAAGCTTTTCAGTTGCATACTTCATACACCAACAAGCTAAATAATTTGTGTACCAATTATTATTTACGTTATTTTCATACTCATTTGGGCCAGTAACTCCATGCATCATATATTGATTCGCATTTGAACTAAAATGAACTCTACTTGCCCAGAATCTCGCAATTCCAATTAAAACTTCTAATCCGTAGTCTTCTATATATTTATGATCATTTGTATACTTCTCGTAATTATAAATAGCATAAGCAATAGCACCATTTCTATGAATTTCTTCAAAAGTAATTTCCCATTCGTTATGACATTCTTCTCCATTCATTGTAACCATAGGATACAATGCTTCGCCATTGTTAAAACCTATTTGGGCTGCATTTTCATATGCTTTTTCAAGATGATCAAACCTATATTTTAAAAGCTGTCGTCCTACCTTTTCTTCTGTAGTTGAAAGATAAAATGGAAGACAATATGCTTCTGTATCCCAATAGGTTGAGCCTCCATATTTTTCACCAGTAAACCCTTTAGGACCTATGTTTAATCTAGAGTCTTCTCCTGTATATGTTTGATTTAAATGAAAAATATTGAAACGAATAGCTTGCTGTGCTGAAATATCTCCTTCAATTTCAATATCAGACATTTCCCATTTTGCATCCCATGCAGCGGCATGATCTTTTTTCATCTTATCGAAAGGAATATCAAGATATTGTAATAATACTTTTTTAGATTCCATTTCTATCTTATCAGCAGAATAGTCTAGACTACTTAAGATGGAGACGATCTTATTCATTTCAATCTGGCTCCCTTGCTTTAATTCGAATTCAGCTTCTAAACCAATAAACTTTTCTTTAGTAATTAGTCTTTCTGTATAATTTACAGGGAAACCATCGATATAGTACTCACAATTCATTGCAGAAGAGACATGAAAATTAGTTTTCAGAGTTGTTGCACTATTTATTGCAATCTCGCTATCGTAATTGATCTGTTTTTGTTTCCAGAATTTTTCATCATAATTACTATCCTCGTTTTTCACATCAAAGTCCAAATAACTATAAAACTTGACTCGAACATCCTTTTCAAACCCTCCAACAGAGAAAGATTGAACTGCTAACCTATCATCTGCAATAGAACAAAATCGTTCAGATTCTATGTGAAAAACATGCCCATTAAAAGATACTTTACACGTTCTTAAAAGTATCCCTGTTTGCATATTTAACTCTCTATACCATTCAAGAATTTCTGCTTTATTTATATCAAATAATTCATCGTTAATATAAAGATGTAGACTCGACCAATCAACGGCATTCAGCACTTTAGAATAATATTCAGGATAACCTATTTTCCACCATCCTACTAATGTTTTATCAGGATAATAGACACCAGCAACGTAATTACCTTGCATAGTTAATCCTGAATTATCTTCTTCTAATGTTCCTCTTTGACCAAACTTTCCATTTCCAATGCTAAGTATACTTTCAGTATTTTTATTGAACTCTTTGTGAAAGCTATTCTCTATAATTTTCCACGGATCTAATGTCAAGTATTTCTTGATATTTTTATGTGTCATTATGTCTATTTGAAGTAATTAATTAACATGTCTGGGGTTTTCCCTTCCATTGAAGTATAAACTTCATCTGCAATGTCCAAAACTATTGAATCACCAATCCCTATAGATATGAAATCAGCAGCATTTGCAGCTTCTAATCCTTTGATGCTGTCTTCAAAAACCACGCATTTTTTTGGGTTAAACCCAAAATGTTCTGTAACTAATAGAAATACTTCAGGATCAGGCTTGCTTCGATTAACCATTGTGCCATCACTTATAAAATCAAAGAAATTAATAAGTTCTACTTGTTCCAAGATCATTCTTGCATTTTTAGATGCCGAGCCTAAAGCTATTGTAATATCACTTTTACATAGGTTAATCAGATAGGGGAGAACACCTGGAAGAATTTCACTTTTATCCATAGAAGAAACAGATTCTAAATAATTAGCATTTTTTTCTGTTAATGCATTATTGAAGTCTGTTTTAGAAAGTGAAATATTAGCATGTTTAAGAATGAGTTTCAATGAGTCAACTCTACTTACTCCTTTTAACTTTTCATTGAATTCTTCATCGAAATCAAAGCCTAGTTTTATTCCTAGGTTACGCCAAGCTTGAAAATGGTATTTTGCAGTGTCTACAATGACACCATCAAGATCGAATATACAGGCAGATATATGTTTTTTCACTAAATATTTTTATACTTAGTGTAAAAGTAACACTTTGTGTCTAAAAAGAAAAATCAATCTTTCTTAAGACAGTTGATTTGCAAAATAATGACAGGTATTTATTCTTCTTCTGAATTAAAAGAATCCTTAACTGAATCAGATGCAGATTTTCCTTTGTTATAGATATTAGTAGCCATTTCACTGTTTGACACATCATTGTACATCTCTTTTGCCTTATGTGTTACATTCTCTGCGAAGTCTTTTGTTTTATCCACTGCGGTTTTAACTGCATCATTATTCTTTACATCTTCAAAAGCTTCTTTTGTCTTTTCTACTGCAGTTTTAACTGCATCATTATTTTTAACTTCCTCAATAACCTCCTTCCCCTTAGCAACTACTTTTTGAACTGTTTCATTTTTAGATACATCATCAATAAAAACTTTAGTCTTATCGATAGCTGTTTCTGCAAAGTCTTCTATTTTTTCTTCAATATTTTGAAAAGTTTCACTTTCTTGAATCTCTTGAGTTTTCTTTCCTAGCTTTTTAAAAAATTTATTGAACATACTTTATATCGATTTATCTTCGTAAAAAAATTAATGGTAACCTATATAGTTATGAGGAGAAATACCTCTTAATTCTTCTTTAACATGATCTTCCACCTCTAAAGTTTCAATAAAGATTTTAATTTTTTCTTTATTTATTTTACTACCACGCGTTAATTCTTTTAGTTTCTCGTATGGCTTTTCTACTTTTTCTCTCCTTAAAATATTTTGAATGGCTTCAGCAACAACTGCCCAGTTCTCCTCTAGATCAGATGTTAACTTTTCAACATTTAGAGTAACTTTTGATAGCCCTTTTTCTAAAGATTTAAGTGCAATAAGCATATGACCAAATGGAACTCCAACATTTCGTAAAACCGTACTATCTGTTAAATCTCTTTGCAATCTAGAAATAGGTAGTTTATTCGCAAGAAATTGAAATATAGCATTACTAATACCCATATTTCCTTCTGCATTTTCCCAATCAATAGGATTTACTTTATGAGGCATTGCAGAACTTCCCACTTCATTTTTTATCGTAATTTGCTTAAAATAATCCATACTTATATAAGACCACATATCTCTTGCTAAATCAATTAAAATCGTATTAATTCTGCTTAAAATATGAAATAGTTCAGCTAGATCATCATAATGCGCTATTTGGGTAGTTGTATCATGTCTTATTATTCCTAACTTTTCAGATAAGAACTTTTTGGCAAATTCTTGCCAGTCATAATTTGGAAAACTTACAACATGTGCATTAAAATTACCAGTTGCTCCTCCAAATTTTCCATAAAATTTAAAGTCTTTTAATGCTTTAAGTTGTTTATGAAGTCTTGAAATAAACACTTGAATTTCCTTACCTATAGTTGTCGGAGAAGCTGCTTGTCCGTGTGTTCTAGCAAGCATTGGAATACCTGACCACTCTTTACTTTTGGACGAAAGTCCGCTTACAAATTGCTCAATTCCAGGCAATAAAACAGATTCCAAAGCATCTTTAATCATCATAGGAAATGATGTATTATTAATATCCTGAGAAGTCAAACCAAAATGAATAAACTCTAACTCATCAATTATTCCATTTTCCTTAAGTAGATCTTTAAGATAATATTCTACGGCTTTTACGTCGTGATTCGTTACTCGCTCTATTTCCTTTACTTTTTGGGCTTGATCAACAGTGAGCATTTCAATTTCTTGTTCTACTTTCTTAACTGCCTCTGCATTTACACCTTCTAACTGAGGTAAACCAAGCTCTTTGAGAGATTGAAAATAAAGAATCTCTACTTTCAATCTATATTTTATTAAAGCATACTCTGAAAAATAAGCTTTTAAATCTTTTGTTTTTAATCCATATCGCCCATCGATAGGAGAAATTAATTCTAACATATTTTAATGTTTACTTAGTCGTTCAGTCAATCTTTTTATATAATAATATCTTTCATGTTGTGAACGAACTGCTAAGTCATTTGATAATTGACGATATTCATTTATTGAATTCAAATGAAGTGATCTTGATTTTATATTGTCATTTATTTGTAGTTGTATTAGCACATTGATAACATGCTTTAAATCTTCATCAAAAATAGGAACAGCTGTCTCTACTCTATGTTCTAGATTTCTAACCATCCAGTCTGCAGAGGAGATAAACATTTTTTGATTTCCTTTATTTTCAAATATATATATTCTGCTGTGCTCTAAAAATCGATCCACAATGCTGAAACATGTTATATTATCAGACACCCCTTTAACTCCAGCAACAATACTACATATACCTCTACAAATTAGAGTAATTTTCACACCAGCTTTACTTGCCTCATAAAGTGCATTTATCATTTCCTCATCTTGAATACTATTAAGTTTCAAAATAATTTCCCCTTGATGTCCAGCTTTTGTGTATGAAATCTCTTTTTTAATTAGTTCAAGGAGGTTTTTCTTTAAGCCAAATTGACCTACCAATAAATGCTTAAATTTAACTTCTGGTTTTTTCTTCGTTTCTAAATATGAAAACACTCTTAGAACTTCACTATTAATCTTTTTACTTGCTGTAAATAACCCAAGGTCTGTATAGACTTTAGCCGTATCTTCATGAAAGTTCCCAGTACTTAAGTAAGAATAAATTGTTGGTTTACCATTTTCAATTCTTCGAACCATAGCCATTTTTGCATGAACTTTTAATCCAGGCATTGAGTAATTCACTTGAACACCTGCCATTTCAAGAAATTCACCCCATTTTAAGTTATTGGCTTCATCAAATCGTGCTTTTACCTCTATAAAGGCGCTTACATTTTTCCCTTGTTTTACCGCCTTTGATAAAGCATTCATTATTCTTGACTTTTTTGACACTCTATATTGAACAATTTTTATATGAGTAACAGTAGGATCCATTGCCGCTTCTTCAAAGAATTTCACCACACTATCATAAGAATGAAAAGGTGGATTGATTAAATGATCCTTTTTACGAATTGCTGAAAATATATCACTTTGATTTTCTAAAGGTTTATAAGGAACAGGCGGAAATGGAGTGTTTAATAAATAATCCTTATTAAAACTTGGAAATGAAAAGAAATCAGAATTATTATGATATCTCCCCTCAGGCAATAAATCATAATTAGTAAGCTCTAGAACTTGTGTCAAAAATTCAAGGAAATGATCAGGAATATTTCTATCATAAACTAATCTAGAAGCAGGGCCTATATGCCTTTTAGATAATGATTTTCTGATCTTTGAAATTAAATCTCCTGAAAATTCATCATCTATATATAGTTCAGCGTCTCTGGTTAATTTTATTGAAAAACTATCAACTATTTCATATCCTGGAAAAATCAATGGTAAGCTATGGCGAACAACATCATCAAGTAACATTACATATTTCCGATTTTTATCTAAACTAGGTAATATTAAAAAACGATCAACATGATCACTCGGAATTTTAACTATTGCATAACTAGGCTCAGGATTTGATTTTGCTTTATCTTTTAACAGGATGGCTAAATATAAAGCTCTATTATTTAAAAATGGCTTTATTTTATTACCTACTAGAAGTACAGGCTGCACAAATGGTAAAAGTTCATCGCCAAAATAATTTTCAACAAACTCTTTTTGATAATCTTCTAATTCTAATCTTCGAATTATATGAATTCCATGATTTGATAAACTAGGAACAATATTTTTCTCAAATATTTGACTAAACTCTTCTTGTTGTTGATTTACAACTTTTAACAACTTTTCTAATATTACCTCAGGGGGAAATTGTAATTCTTTCCTTGTCTTTTTTCCAGCACGGAATAAGGTTCTATGATTTGCGACTCTTACTCTAAAAAATTCATCAAGATTGTTAGAATAAATAGCTAGAAACTTTAATCTTTCTAATAATGGAACAGAAGGATCCTTTGCTTCTTGAAGAACTCTATAATTGAAACTAAGCCAACTAATATCTCGATGTATATAAGGTATTTTATTCACCACACAAAGGTAATTTTATACGCCAAAGTAAGAAGATATTAATGAAGAAATTCCATTCTATGATGTGAAAGTTTTATTTCGATAGAAACTTCATCAAAGATATTTTAATAATTTTAGGTATCTATTTGATCTTAATAATTGGACTTTCGTCCAAAAATAGGAGAGATTGATAGATATTTCAGATAGATTGAAACTAGAATAAATTAATTGGAGTTAAAGATGTGAATGAAAGTATAAAACAATGATTGATAAAATATATAAAAGACTAATAATGCAAGAAAATAAAACTTCATCAGAAAAATCGGATTCCATAATTCAAAATCATATGATATGGTCTATGGGAGCAGGTCTTATTCCAGTACCAATTGCCGATTTTTTTGCTGTCAGTGCCATACAACTAGATATGATTAGGCAATTAGCTAAAGTTTATGATATTGATTTTAGTGAGCAAGCAGGCAAGGCTTCTATTACCGCTTTAACTAGTTCAGGATTAGCGAGACTGGGTGCTAGAGCTGTAAAATTCATTCCAGGTGTAGGGACAATATTAGGAGGAATTACAATGAGTGTTTTATCTGGTGCAAGTTCATATGCTTTAGGCCAAGTTTTTAGAAAGCATTTCGAAAGTGGAGGAACATTTTTAGATTTTGAACCAAGTAGAGTAAAGAAATTCTATAACGAACAATTTGAAAAAGGTAAGGTTATCGCTAAGGATCTTGACGAAGATAAAGTTAAAGAAGAAAAAGTTAAAAAACCAGAGGCTAAAAAAGCAAAACCTACCGAAATTAAAAAACCGATAGAAAAAAAAGAAACTAAAAAAGTAACTGATCCTATTCCAGAAGAAAATGATCCTATTTCTAAAATTCTTAAACTACAAGAAATGAAAGAAAAAGGGATTATTACAGAAGATGAATTTTCAGCTTTAAAAAAGGAAATTATTGGTTCTTAAGACCTTAATACAATCAGTTCTCCTTCATTATTAAAAGTTGCTAAAACTGAAGGTAATTTTTCATCAATTTCATTTTGACGGTAAGGTACTATGAAATCAACTTTATTTTTTACAGATGTTGATACTTCGGAAAACAACTTAGGTGAGGGATTAGTGCTGATATTAGCAGATGTACTAGTAATTGGCTTTCCAACTTTTTCAATAAGATCGATACAAAATTGATCTTTTACTATTCGGATTCCTACGGACATATCTTCAGCAATGCTAATTTTTGGTAAATTCTTAGCTTGTTTATATATCAAGGTTAAGGGTCTTTCATTGTAGAAGAGAAGAGTCTCTATTCTTGGATGAATATCATTTACGAAATTTTTCAACATCTCTATACCGGAGACAAGAATTATAAATGGTTTATCCTTTTTACGTTCTTTAAGTGTATAAATTCTTTCAACTGCATTAGCATTGGTTGCATCACAACCTAATCCCCAAATAGTATCGGTAGGATAGAGTATAACTTTCCCTGATAAAATAGCCGCAGCGGATTCTTCAATAATAGTGTCATAATTCATAGAAGTGGGTCTGATAAATATGGAAATGAAACGGGATTTGAAAATAATTAAGTATATGTCTCAATGATTTTTTCAATTGAAAAATGAATTATTTTAAAAATTATGGATAAATCTTATACGTTTTTGTACTAGGGATGACAATGAAAAAAATAATACTTGAACAATGTAATATGATTAACTATTAATAAGTTATATTTTTACACTAGTGATTGAAAGAAAAACAATGAAACAAATTTTATATTCTACTTTGCTGATAATATTCTTTAGCTTGAGTTCTCTCTCGCTAAATGCAAAGCATATTATTGGTGGTGAAGTATATTATGATTGTTTGGGAATTGACAGCTCAGGTAATACTCCAATGGTAACTTTTGAAATTACCTTTAATATGTATAGAGATTGTTTCGGAGGAGGAGCGGGTTTTGATTCTCCAGCACAATTCGGTTTATATACTAGCTCAGGGAATGATTGGAATTATACAACAACTTTTACAGCAAGTCCAGGTTTTATTGATAATTTAGAAATCAATGATGACCCTTGTGTAGAAGAACCAGAAGATGTTTGTGTTCAAAAAGCTACTTATATATTTAATATTACTGTACCTGTAATTGACGAAACCTATCTTTTATCGTATCAACGGTGTTGTAGAAATAATTCAATAGTAAACATAATAGATCCAGGAGAAACTGGAGCCGTTTTTCAAGTAGAAATTAGTCCTTTAGCTCAACTGATTTGTAACGACTCCCCAACATTTGACAATTTCCCACCAATAGTAGTTTGTGCGGAAACACCTTTATTTTTTGATCATGCAGCATCTGACAATGAAGGGCACACTTTGGTTTATGAATTTTGTACTCCAATTACATCTGGTGGTACATTAGGATCTAATGACAACCCAGGTGATGCAACTGCATGTAATGGAGTAACACCAAATCCCGCTAACTGTGCTCCTGAATATGACAATGTTATATTTAAACCACCTAATTTTAAAGTTGGTGAGCCGCTTGGAGATGGATCAAATACTAATCTAAATGCATTTACAGGTCTTTTAACAACTACACCTCAGCTTACAGGTCAGCATGTTATTGGCGTTTGTGTAAAGGAATTCCTTAATGGTGAACTACTTAGTGAGATAAGAAGAGACTTTCAATTTAATGTCGAATCATGTAAAGTACTAATCAATGCTAATGTTGGCAATGATGAAGTAATAAAAGAGCAAGAATTCTTAATAAGATCTTGCGGAGAATTCGATGTTTTATTCGAAAACCTAAGTGAAGACAAAGCATTTATTGAAGAATATCTTTGGGAATTTAATATAGATGGCAACGTAGTTTCATCAGACCAAGAAAATCCAACCATTAGTTTCCCAGAAATAGGAGATTACTTTGGTCAATTAATTATAAATCCTAATTCTGTAGGATGTCAAGATACTGCAAAACTATTTATAGAAATTAGACCTGAAATTATTGCTGATTTCAGTGCCGTATATGATACTTGTGTTGCAGGACCTGTTGAATTTGAGGACCTGTCTGTAACTGGTGCAGCAGTTATAACGAGATGGGAGTATGATCTAAATTTAGAAGACACAGTAAATTTAGCAGATCATTCCTTTACATTTTTAGAACCAGATTCTAAAAACGTCAGATTAACTGTGGAAGATATTAATAAATGCGTTGATGACACATTAATTGTAATTGATTATTTTCCTATTCCAGCCGATTTAGTTATTCAACCTAGTTCATTTGTTGGATGCTTACCTGCTGACATTAAGTTTAATAATTTGTCTACACCTATAAGTGATGCTTACACTATTAATTGGGATTTTGGAGATGGAAACCAAGATACCTTGATAAGTCCAGTTCATACATATGAAGATTTAGGGCAATTCTCAGTCACCTTAGAGATTACATCACCTTTGGGATGTTATACAAGTGAATTTTATCCATTTTTAATTCAAACTTTGGAAAGTCCTGTTGCCGATTTTTCTTATACCCCAGATAATGTTTCAACAAACAACCCTGTAGTTTCTATAACCGATGAATCATTGGATGCTGTTTCTTGGCAATATATCATTAACGATGAAGATTCGTACTTTCAACCAAATATTACATATGAATTTAGAGATACTGGAATTCAAGTAATAGATTTGATAGTAATACATCCTAGTGGTTGTACTGATACTTTGACCCAATATATTGATGTAGTTCCTCTTTCGTCAGTATTTATGCCGAATGCTTTTTCACCAAATGGCGATGGTAAAAACGACATATTCAAACCAAAAGGAAACTTTTTTGGAGTAGAAAATTATAGCCTTTTGATCTATAATAGATGGGGACAAAAAGTATTTGAAACAGAAGAACCAAATGTTGGTTGGAATGGTAAATTAAATAATGTTGGCAATGATTCACCTACAGGAGTTTATGTATATAAGCTAAATTATATAGGTCCAAGAAATAAAATTGTTTCTGAAGAAGGCTTTGCAACTATTGTCAGGTAACAAATATTTACAATTTTCTCTTTATTATT
>CAYOIL010000009.1:32789-33016 GCA_964403985.1 uncultured Saprospiraceae bacterium | reverse complement strand
GTTATATACTTCTTCATTTATTTTTACCATTCCTTGAGTGGAATAGAATAAAAAAGAAAGAACTAATGACACAATAACGGTCATTGCTAATACGAATAATATGACTTTGTTTGTACTATGCACGTTTTAATCTTTTTGATATATTCGCTTGCACAACATAGTGATCTATGGTTGCTGCGAATGTGTTAGCAAATAAAATTGAAAGCATCCATCCTTCTGGATAAGCT
>CAYOIL010000009.1:23617-32775 GCA_964403985.1 uncultured Saprospiraceae bacterium | reverse complement strand
ATACATTCATCAATAATATGGCCAAGAATACTCCTTCTGGATAAGCTGGATTGATAGCTCGAATTATCATACCTACGGAACCAATAATAATTCCGTATATCCATTTTCCTGTATTTGTACCTGAAGCAGTAACAGGATCAGTTGCCATAAAAGCCATAGCAAATAAAAATGATCCCATATAAAATTGGAAGAACCAAGGAACATCCATCATAGGAGAAGCGCCCCAAGCGTTTAAAAGTATTGCTGTTACTGCTGCTCCTAGAAACATACTTAACATGATCCTCCATGAAGCGATTCCTGTAATTATAAGGAATACAGCACCTAAAATTATAAGTGGCTTAAACATCTCTCCATTTGAACCTGGTATTAATCCCCAGAACATTTGTGCTTCACTATATTGCATAAGAACTGCATCCCAACCATCTTTGGCGGCAATACTCAGAGGAGTAGCACCACTAAATCCATCGATGACCTTGGCGGCTTCAAATTTAGCTGATCCAAACAATTCAAGAATTGGGTTAATTACTTTGTTGATAGCAAATCCATAATCTGTAGATGCACCTGGAGCTAATTTTTCATAACCAGCAACCCATACATTATCACCTGCAATAGTTGTAGGATAAGCGAAGAAAACAAATACTCTTGATAGTAAAGCGATATTCCATATATTCATACCTGTTCCACCAAATGCTTCTTTACCAATAATTACAGCAAATGCAACTGAAACGGCTAATATCCACAATGGAAGATCAGGCGGCATGATAAGCGGAATTAATGCACCAGACACTATAAAGCCTTCTTCAACAGCATGTCCTTTTCTGGCAGCAGTAATGATTTCTATACCTAAACCTACTACATTAGCTACTATAACAAGAGGTAACAATTTAACAAAACCATAGATTAATTTCAATCCGAAACCTTCTAAAACTCCGCCATATGAACCTTGAGCAACAAAATGTTGATGCCCAATATTGTATGCACCTAATAGTACTAAAATTCCCAAAGGAAGAACAACATGAATCATTGTTCTTTTTAAATCCATTCCATCACGTAAGTGAACTCCTTTTCCTGTGGTTACAGAATTGGGTGAATAGGCAAATGTGAAAACTGCATCATATAATGTATGCAATACCGGCCTTTTTTTCTTGTCCGGTTCTATTTTCTTGAAAATATCAATTAATCCCATTTATGATAAATATTATCTTTTAATTAAAGTTGTTCTCGTACAAGATCTAGGCCATCTCTCAAAATCTTTTGAAGAGGGGCTTTCGAAGTACAAACAAATTCACATAATGCAACATCTTCTTCCGAAAGTTCTACGATTCCTAAACCTTCCATTTTTTCCATATCCTCTGTTACGATTGACTTCATCAACGCTTGAGGATAAATATCCATTGGTAAAACTTTTTCATATTGGCCAGTCACAACAAATGCTCTCTTTTCTCCGTGAGTATTTGTATCAGCTTTAAATTTGAAATTAGGGAATAAGAAATTTGGAAAGGTATTGGAAATTGAAGGTCTTGGAGATATTGGAAGTAACCATCCAAATGCTTCATATTTATCACCTTCTTCAATTACTGTCACTTGATTTTCGCTAAATGAAAGGAAATCGTCTTCAGTTTTCTTTTCACCAGAGTAAACATCACCTGAAATTAATCTAACGTGATCATTGTTTAAGTTATCTTTTATTAACTCTCCAATATTTGCTCCTGTATATGTTTCAATGTATTGTGGTTCATTTAATTCTGCACCAGTTATTGCAACTACTTTTTTAGTGTTATAAACGCCATCTTTGAACAATCTTCCCAATATAATTACATCTTGAAAATCAACCGTCCAAACCATATCATTGTTTATTTTGATAGGATTGATGTGATGAATTTGAATTCCAACATTACCAGCTGGGTGTGGTCCAGAAAAGTAATGCTTTTTAGCATTTTCAATAGAAGTTAAAGCTGAATTTGGAGTGGACTTACCGTCCAAACCTAAGTGTACATTTCCAGAAGTTAGTTTAGATAAAACTTCAACTCCTTTTTGGAATGCAGCTTCATTACCTTTTAAAATTACATCTGTTTTTGGTGCCAAAGGTGCCGTATCGAAAGTTGAGACAAATATATCTCTTGGAACTTCAGTATTAGAAGGTATTATATCGAAAGGGCGTTGATTGAATAAAGCCCATACACCTGCTGTTTGCAAAAAGCTAACAAGATCTTCTCGAGAAACAGTATCTAAAGCAGGAAGATCAAAAGATTTATGCTTTTGTTCTTTATCCGCAAGAATAATTACATTAGAGATAGAACGTTTTGCGCCTCTTTGAACATCTACAATTTCTCCTGAAACAGGAGCTGTATATCTAACCGAAGGATTTGCTTTATCGAAGAAAATTTCATCTCCTGCTTGTACTTCATCACCAATTTGTACAACTACTTTTGGAATAGGTGAGATGCCTCTAAAGTCGTATGGACTTATAGCAAACCTAGTCACAGTCTCTTTAAATCCACCATGGCTCTCCGCCTCACCTTCAAGTTTAAGGTCAAAACCTTTCTTTAAGCGCACGAAGTGTTCATTTTGGGCGAAAGCCGGAGCCTTCTTAGAAAACATATTTTTCAAACTAGGAAATAATCCCATGTCTTCTTTTTCTGTATCAATCCCAGCTTTCCCAGCTTCAATCTGAAGTAAATTATCAGTGATTGTTATAATAGCCCAAATCAATAACAAAATTCCTAGTACGATAAGACCTATAATAAATCCGTTGGTAGAACCACCAGCAGACTGAGCCGAGACTGTAGTAAGAGAAGCTAATTGTAAGGCAAGAAAAATAAAAAGTTTTAATCCTTTTTTCAAACCGATCGTTTTATTTTTACAAAATTACCGCAAATATAATAGCTTTAACAATACTTGATACAAGTAGTTATGTGTTTAATTTGATGTTTTTAATTTAGACAGTTTCTAAATAAGCCTCAGACCTTTTCAAATCCTTTCTCCAAGAGAATAAACCACCGATTGCGGTAGCGAGATAAACAGCATATAATACTCCAAAAAGATCGGCGCCTTGCGAAATATAGATATATATGTAAAGAATATTAACTACAATCCAATACATCCAGTTTTCATATACTCTATTGATTAACAGCCATGTAGCCCAAAAACTAAATACCGTAGTTAAGGCATCTAACATAGCAAAAGCCGGATTAAAAATAAATGTAATAAGAAAAACTAAAACGATTGAGATCAGAAAACCTAGAAGAAGTGCATTGAAATGTGACAACCAAGGCATACTTATTACTATTGGTTTTCCATCTTCTGTTTTTCTAAACAACCAACGAAATAAACCAAAAAAGCCCATCAGAACATAAAATATTTGAAGGACACCATCAAAAAACAAATTGTAAGTAGTGAAATCTTGATATGATAGCAGTCCGCAACTAATTATTCCAAAAATCCAACAGACGGATTTATTCATCATACTAAAGTAAGCATAGATTAAACCAGTACACAATATAGTCCAGTCAATAAATGTATAACTGGCTAAGGTCTGAAGTATATTATCCCACACTACTCAACAATAGTCACATGAAAAATAGCTTCTTCAACTAAATTGTCCGTGTTACATATGATATTAATTGCTTCTCTAAACTCGCCAGTCTTTGCTTTTACACCCGAATCATAAGTGGCGTGTATTTTAGCAGACTCCCCTGGCTTTAATGGTTCTTTACTATATTCATATGTAGTACAATGACATGCCGTCACTACCTCTATAATAAGATCAGATTCTCCAACATTCTTGTATTCGAATGTAAAATCAATTTTATCACCCATCTTTAATTCTCCGAATTGAAATTCATTTTGTTTGAATTCTAGAATTGGTAATTTATGTTGAATATCCGAAGTTGAATAATCATCTATATCAACATTTATAGGTAGGCCACCTGAAGGAATTTGATTAGTAGTTTGTTTTTTAATTTCTATAGTTGTAGGTCCAGAGATTATTTTAAATTCAGTTCTTCTATTAAATTGGTGTTCTTCGTCCGAGCATCTTACACCGTTTACACAACGATTTAAAATAAATTCTTCTCCATAACCAACTGCTTGAATTCTTTCTGATGCAATACCTCTTTCTGTCAACCATCTTTTAGCAGAATTCGATCTACGTTGGGAAAGATCTTGATTACTTCTTGTTAGACCTTGAGAATCTGTATGAGAAGAAAGCTCAATAACCATAGTAGGATATTTCAACATCAACTCTTGTATATAAGCAAGATCACCTTCTGCTGCTGGAAGAATTTTATCACTATTTAAAGTATAATAAATGTTATTCATACGAATTGGTTGATTCGTAGTTACAGTAACAGTTTCTTCTTTTGGAGGAGGTGGTGGTGGCGGAATAGGTTTTAATGAAATTGTTTTTTCGACAGTATAATCATCTAGAATTCCAACTGTATTAAAAGTTAATGAATCTGGATAAAAATCTTTTCTTTTGACAATAACTTTATATTGTTTGTCTTGATCAAGAGCAAAGTTAAAATCATTTGAATTCAAATTAACTTTTCTTTCTGGAGCGCTTTTATCTTCTCCTACTGACATATCTACCAAAGTTACTTCAGCTTCCATCAATGGATTTTCTTCCATATCAATTACTTTAGCTAGGATATCAATAACAACTTCTCTGAATGAAATCGAATAAATATCATCACAACATGTTTTACTTTTAACTGATCTTTTCTTTTCGACAACTCTATTAGATACAAGAAATCCTTGTAATCCATCTTTGTCCATGCTGTAATACATATCATCTGCGACGCTATTGTATCCTGTTCCTAAATTTTTAGGAGCGGACCACGCACTTCCATCCCAATTGGTTTGATAAATATCTTTTCCTCCAAGTGAAGGATATCCGTCAGTACTAAAATATAGCGCTCCTTCTCGGTAGAATGGGGTAATTTCATCATATGGAGTATTAATTCCTTCTCCAAGGTTTATAGGAGTTCCAAAAGAATATGGTCCTTGTGCATCACTATAATAGATATCATAGCCTCCAAATCCTCCTTCAATTTCTGCAGAATAAAACAGGACATTTTTTCCATATAATTCACCTACAACTGCATATTTTACAATGTGACTATTTATTTCTCCTTCTATTTCACTAGCTGCACCCCAGTTATTTCCATTCTTCTTACTGTAAAAAACTTTAGATTCAAGAATATCACCATCTTCGATAAGCATTCTAGTAAAATACATAATTGTGCCATCATCAGAAAAACTAGGATTTCCAGTATGGTATCCTTCTCTATTTATCTCTTCATTTAACAATGTCCCTTTATCATAGACACCCTTGTCATTAATTTGACTGGTAAATATTTTAAAATGAGTTTGACCTTCCAAAGATCCATTATATATAATTTCATCTTTTCTATTTAATGAACTATAATATAATTTATCTTCAAAAATTACAGGTCCAGATTCCGATGAAGCGCTATTTACATTTCTATGAACTGGTTTGATAATTGCATCAACATTTTCTTCGAATTCAGAGCTTTTGGCGATTCCGTTAGCAATTAATGCGGCTTCTTTTCTTCTTTCATCATCATCTGTTTCAGCAATAAATTCAGAAAGTGTAGCATAAGCTTCAGAGTATTCGCCCATCATTTTTTGGACTTTTCCGTACTCTAATTTATACTTACTGTAGAATCCTTGTTTATCTCTTGAGATTACTCTTTTATACCAACTTAATGCTCTTTTATAATCTCGCATCTCATATTGACATTGAGCTACTTTGATTGCAATATCTTTGTCTTTTTGTTCTTTATAGGCTTTTTCGTACCATTCAGCTGCATTATAGTAATCTTCAATATCGAAGCTATTATCAGCTGTTTCAAGCATCATAGCATAAGTTACTTCTCTTAATGGCTGCGCATAAACGGCTTGCACGCACAAAATAAGAATCAAAGTTGCTAAAGTATTTTTAAATAAACTTTTCATTAATTGTTGTTCTATTGTACAAAAGAATTATTGAATGAATGTGTATAAGATTAGAATCTTGGACAAACTTCTGTAGGGTCAGTTTTAGGTTTTTTATAAACTTTTCCGACATAAGAAACACCTAGTTCAAAGGCACCTACAGTATTTGTTGCAGGAGTTAAACCGCTTGTATTTACATCATAAGCAAATTGAACTTTAATGTCTTTTATATCAACACCTAAGATAATATTGAATGCATCTCCCCATCTATAACCAAGGCCTCCATTTACATAAATTCCTTTGGATGCATCCAAAAGATAACTAACTTTAGCTTGAGTAACTAATTCTTGATTGTTACCTTTTCTTTGATAAAAAACTTGAGGTGTAAGGAAAACATTCCCTTTTAAAGGCATATCGTACATTCCAAAGGCAATAAAATGTAATTTATTTCTATCTGTGGCATTTCCTATGGATTGATTTCGGCCAATAAAATTACCCACTGATAGACCAAATCTTAGGAAAGATTGATTTCTAAGGTACTGAGAATACATTGCGCCACCTACCCAATCAGTTTCTGTTCCTGGGGCATTTTCTTGGTTTAAAGCCGGATCGACTTGAGTTGAATTAAGGATTACACTTTCAAGTCTTACGTCACTAGTTGAGCCCAAAGATCTAGTTGAGGTATTATTTTGAATACCGAAAGAAATAATTTGAGTTTGCTTTTTATCAAGTGATAAGTGATAAGAAAGACCTTGAAAAGTCTTAGTAGTGTTTAGGTTGTAAGTATTGGATCTATCATTAAAAATATTTACACCAATCCCTACCCAATCTTGTTTTCTAAATCCTCGAATCACTGGCATATCAACATGTAGATTTACTGTTTTGAAACCACCATCGGAAGAAACACTTCTCCATTGATCTCGATATATACCGCCCACTCTATAGGTTCCAAGAAAAGCACCTGCTAAAGATGGATTTATAGTAAGGGGTGCGTAATCAAAGGAAGTAAAATGAATATCCTGAGATTTTGCAGTAAAAAATGTGCAAAAAAGTAGGAATAGAATTAGTATTCTTTTTGTCATAAAATTTCGTTTTCTAGTGTTTAGCTAATGATTTAACTAGAAGGTTAGAAGAATAAAGTGGAAAGATACTTAATTTTGCCAAAAGAATTCCTACTTTCGATTGTCTTGAATAAGAAGAAAATTTATTAAGCAGTAATATCGATTTTACAAAATTGAACCTCAACTAATAGTAAAAATTGTTTATCAGAGATGTATACATATATTAATTTAAAATGTGAAGTCTGGTTTTATAAGGCATCTATTTTAGTTTTGCTCTTTAATTTAACGCTATTTAATGATGTAAATTGTCAAATTGGGTTGACAAGTGAAAAATCTGATATTTCTTTTTTCCAAAAATCAGATACTCTAAATAAGAAAAGACTAATTCCTTCACTTACGTTTAGTGCTGTGAGTTACACAGGCTTTTCAATAGGATTGTATCAAGCATGGTATAAAAACTTTGATCAAGAGCCATTTCACTTATTTGACGATAGGAAAGAATGGAGGTATATGGATAAATATGGCCATTTTTATACTGCTTATTTTCAAGGTGTTTTATGTTATAAAGGAGCAAAGTGGACAGGATTAAGCGAAGACAATAGCATTCTCACTGGATTCATAATGGGAAGTTTATTTCAATCTACCTTGGAGATAATGGATGGATTTTCATCCAAATGGGGCTTTTCGATTGCTGATGTCGGGATGAATTTTGCAGGATCAGGCGTATTTGTTTTACAGCAAAAACTTTGGCATGAGCAGAGAATTCATTTTAAAATGAGCAATGTTCCAAGGCCATATTCTACGATGGAAATCACTTCAATAAGTGGTTTGGCTTCAACTACACTTGATAATAGAGCGAAGTCGTTATTTGGCAATAGTTTGCCAGAAAGGTTTTTAAAAGATTATAATTCTCAGGTTTATTGGGCATGTATAGATGTAAAGAAATTTGCACCTAATTCATCTTTTCCAAAATGGTTAAACATTGCTGTAGGTTACAGTGCTGGCAATTTATATGGAGGACATGAAAACACTTGGGAAGTTAATGGTGAAATTTATGATGTAGCCAATAGTTATCCTAGATATAGTCGGTTTTTAATTGCTCCAGATATAAATTTGAGTTCGCTAAGAACAAGGAGTTATTTTTTGAACGGGGTTTTGGATATAATGGATATATTTCATGTTCCATTACCAGCTTTAGAGATTAATACCTTGGGCGAGTTTAAGGTACATTTTGTTATATAGAGATGTATTTGGGCTAATGCCCATTGCCAAGAAAAAGTAAAAAAGTATGGTTTTTATTAATAGAAACAGATTAAGGAGAAGAAAAAGACATTGAGTTTTGTAAACTGTAGGATAAATGGTGAAAAGAGGTGGAAAATATCAATTTACGTAGGACATGAAAAGGAATTTCAACCAATACCCTAAAATCCCAAAACCCCTTTCCTACTCTCCCTCCTCTATACTTGTCCTTTTGACCATACAACGAAAATACACCTTCTTTTATCCCTTCTATAATATCTTCAACAACACCTTCCCCCTTTATTATATAAGTCCTGAAATTCTCCCTCACCAAACCTCCTTTTCTGCCACTTTTTACATTTCGAAATTTAGCTATTGCACTTAATTTAAATCTCATGATTTCACTCAAAATAAAAGATACTTGACTTCCTGATTTCCCTCGCCTCTTCCAATTTTCTTTTATCTCCTATTCATCTTTAACTCTTACCATCAAAACCAACCCCCTTGATGTATATAACTCAAATAACACTTCTACCATTCCCTCAAAATGCTTTTTAAAATACCTGTCTCGCGTACCCTATCCCTTCTTTAGATTCAAAATATATATTATTTGCCCCCGATTCACTATGCAATACGTACAATTTACCAGATTCTAACTTCGAATTCCGTTTCAATAAATGCAAATTTCTAAAGTCTCCAATATACTTTTTCATGTTTAGTTTTTATATGGTGAGTATATCCTTGGACCGGTCTTTAAGTTTTCATGATGTGCCAATCCTCAAGATTTTTATATTTTCTTATTCGTTATTCTAAATCACTTTTCCTTTGCATTCTCCAAAACCTATTTTCACGTCCCCTTTCTCACATCTTCCTCTTAATCCTACTATATCTCCATCTTTG
>CAYOIL010000009.1:9982-23607 GCA_964403985.1 uncultured Saprospiraceae bacterium | reverse complement strand
GCTTAGTCCCTCTCCATGATAACTCTAGCATGGAACCATAACTCCCTTCTCCTTTCCCGCTTATCGTGCCACTCGCATACATATCCCCTACATTTACATTACACCCATTAACCGTATGATGCGCTAACTGTTGAACCATATTCCAATACATATATTTAAAATTACTCTTACTCACTGTGTTAATATCTCCATTCGGCGTAACTATGTCTACAAACAATTCAATGTCATAGTTCCTATGTCCCGAATATTGCAAATATTCTAAAACTTCTGGTTCCTGTTTTGGCGACTCCACTCTGAAAGGTTCGAGTGCCTCCATTGTAATTATCCATGCCGACATTGTCGAACCAAAATTCTTACCTAAAAATGGACCTAATGGTACATATTCCCATTTCTGTATATCTCGAGCTGACCAATCGTTAAATAAACACAATCCAAAAATATGATCTTCTGCTTCTTCTGTCGAAATTGAATCTCCTAAATCCGTAGCTTTTCCTATTACAAAGCCCATTTCCAATTCAAAATCCATCAACTTACTTTTACCAAACACTGGCGGGGATTCTGCATCTGGTTTCTGCTGACCATGAGGTCTTTTAATTTCTGTACCTGACACTACAATAGATGACGCTCGTCCATGATATCCAATTGGCAAATGCTTCCAATTTGGTAGAAGTGCATTATTTGGATCTCTAAACATAGTGCCCACATTTGTTGCATGTTCTATACTTGAATAAAAATCTGTATAATCTTTTATATCAATTGGCAACATCATCTCCACATCCGAAACTTTCATCAAAAAATCCAAGCCTTTTCCTTCATTACTTTGATCACTAAAAAAAGTAATTAATTCTTCTCTGACTTTTGTCGTAATTCCTTTCCCTAGCTTAATAAATTCATTTAAATATGTATTTACCAACACATCATTAGAAATAGAAACTGAAAATCCAACTTCCTTTGCAAAAGCACTTAAATTTATTATACAATCTCCTAACCTTGAAACTACAAAATGCTTTTCAGCTACTTTCCCAATGCCGAAAGGAAAATTGTAAATTGTAAAATCTGTATCCGCAGGAATATCTATCCAACACTTCATTCTCTATATTTTATAATTGAAAAATAACATTCGCGAAAAGCACCTCTCCGCTTTTCCAAAATGCTCTAAATAAAGGATTATCTGCCATATAAACCACTTGACCACCTCCCATATTTTCGACAGAAACAACTGCCGAATTATTAAAATTGTCTTGTATTTTTGATCCTATAAATCCATAAGAATTATAATTATTTGGAATTCGAATTGGATTGTAAGAATTATCAACCAAAAGTGGGTATTCCGTACTTGAATTCTTTAACGTATAATAACTATCCATTCCAAAACAAATGGGGTGAGATGTATCTATTTCTGTTTTAAAAATTGCTCCTGGTATACTTCCAGCAATCGATCTTCTCTCAGCTCCTTCATATTTTCTTTTTTTATATCGAAGTTCTGCTTCTTTATCTGTTTCTTTATTCTTCAATTCTTTTTCAACTTTTCCTATGGCAAAGTTCTTATCATTTCTAAAACTCCTATTTGCTCCACCAATCGTAATTAATTTACCCCCTTCTCTTAGCCATTCTCTCAATGAATTCCTTTGATTTTCACTCAATGAATAATAACCATCAGGCAATATAATTGTATTGAATTCAGATAAATCAATTGAACCAAGTCGGCTTAAGTCTACTCTACTTAATGGATACTCTATTACATTTTCAAAATAATTCCAAACTTGACCATATGCGTTAGCATTTACTCTATCTCCAAAAAAAGTAAGAACTTTAGGCGCATTGATTTTTGTCAAACCACTTCCTCCCAAATCACTACCTTTTAAAGCAAAGCCTGATTGTATAAATCCATAACTTGATTCTGGCAGTTGAGAAACAATTTGGATTGCATTATCATAAATGGATTTATCCATTTGATCTCCGCTTAAGATTACAATATCTCCTGCAGTTAATTCAGCATCTTTCATCTCTATTACTGAATTTACTCTCTTAATCGTTAAATTATTTTGATTCAAAAGATCACCTAATACTCTCTTAGACTCCATATCCTCAGACCAATTAAAATATATTGCATATGAATTTTGAGGAAAAGTTGACCTTTTTTTAGTTGTACTTTGCTTATTCTCCTTTATTTGAAATCCTGTATTTACTCCATACGTTTTCAATCCATAAGCAAATGGTAAACACCATGATGTTATATCGTAAGTGACACTGTCAGCTAGAACAGGCTCTTCTTCCATTAATACATCTAGCAAAACAGCTTTTGGCTGTGCAGATGGAATATAAATATCTCCTCGTTGTACTTTAAAATTGGCTGTTCTGTTGTCAAAATAACTATAACCACTTGAAGATTGATCAGTACTAATAATGCTGTAATTTATACCATTGCCTTCCAATAAATCTTTAAATTCTTTAGATGTAGTTCCCGATTTAACAATATATCCCTCGTACTTTTTACCAGCATTGCTAACCGATTGATTAAAATATTTTTTGAAATTAGAAATGATAGATTCTCTTTCTTTTATGGTCGTTTGAACTGTTGAAATACTTGTTGCACTATGATGATCAATACGATCTTGTAAGGTCAAATTTTTGTTATTACTCATTTGAATAGATCGCCCAGCCATTCCATGGCCTGCTTGTTCATATGTCATCCCAACCGAACCATTAAATGTAGGATATGTATCTCCATAGGAAGGATAAAGAAGATCAAATACTTCTTTTGTAAAATATAACCAACTATTTTTATCAAATACATCTGCATTTGATTGTCCTATTTCTTGTTGTAAAGCTCTTTGATAATCAGTAATTGCTTCATGAAATGGTTCGGCAGCAGGTGCAAAGAAATAATGATCATCATATCCCATTTCATGTAAATCCGCATGCACATGTGGCATCCATTTGTTATATTGTTTAATCCTTTGTTGAGTCTCAACCTGTGTTTGCCATGCCCAATCTCTATTTAAATCAAATAAATAATGATTGACTCTTCCTCCTGGCCAAGGTTCCATATGCTCTACATCTGTATGAGAAGGATGTAATTCTTTTCCACTATTCCCTCTGAACCAATGTGAATATCTTGAATAACCATCTGGATTTAGAGAAGGATCAATAATAACAACAACTTCATCTAACAAATTTTTAATGTTTGTATCCGTCAATAACTTATATAAAACTGTCATCGAACTTTCGCTTCCTCCAGCTTCATTCCCATGAACACTATAACTTAACCACACTATAGGTAAGGCTTCATTATCGCTTAAAGTTGAATTTGCCATTTGAGCCAATGAAAGATTCTTTTTCCTAATTTCTTCTAAATTTTTATGATTTTCTTCCGAAGTAACTATTGCTAAATATAATGGTCGACCTTCATTCGTCTCTCCATACTTTTGTAACTCTACTCTTGAATCTGAAGAAACTTCTTGAAAATATGAAACCAATCTATGATGAGGAGTAAACTGTTTCCCATATTCTTCACCAATAAAAGAATGAGGAGATGGAATATTTTGTGAATTAATTTCATGCACAAAACACCCAACCAATACAAGCAATAATATGGATATCTTTCTCATACTTTTGTTTTCAATTTTTAAAGGACGCTAAAATACAGAAATAATTTTTTGTTTTGAATCTATAATAATCCTTCATCAGCAAAACTTGTAAACCCATTATCCGTAAAGACTACATGATCCAATAAATTTATATGTAATAGCTGACATATTTCTTTAATTTTTTTAGTTAGCGTTTTGTCCGCAGAAGAAACCGATAAATTACCAGATGGATGATTATGTGCTAATACAATTCCTTTAGCCATGTGTTCTATAGTTTTCTTCATGACTATAACCGGATCAACAATTGTTCCTGTCATCCCTCCTTTTGAAAGCATTTCTATACAAATAACTCTACAACTTGCACTAAGGAAAACGATCCAAAACTCTTCGTGTGGTAATTGATCAAATTTATCTTTTAATAAAGAGTAGACATCCGAACTAGAAACTATTTTATTAGATTTTTTACTTACACTTCTATTGCATCTTTTGCCTAGCTCCAGTGCAGCAATTATACTAACGGCTTTAGCCTGACCTATTCCTTTAAATTGACACAAATCTGCAATCTTCAAATATGGTAACTTCGTTGCAGGATATCTATGTAAAATCTGCCTAGCAATCTCTACTGCATTTACATCCTTATTTCCTGAACCAATTATAATAGCTAGTAATTCAGTTAGCGATATCGAATTTTTACCCCAAGTTGCTAATTTTTCCCTAGGTCGTTCTTCTTCAGCCCATGCTGTAATGGCAATACTATTATCAAATTTCATTTTAATCTTTTAATCACTTATTAGTGTAACCACCACCCTATTTCGTTACAAGAATTTTCATATTTTTTAAATATTTTTCTAAAACTCAATAGAAATAACACTTACAGAAGTTAAAAACAGTCACATCATATTAAGTAAATACTTAATATGTTTAATTTTAAGCAGCGGATTTATGATAAATCATGTTATAATTATACCCAACAAAATATATTGACTTTAATATCACGTTCAATCAGTATGTATTTAACTAAAACACCGAATTTTATTCAAAATCTTTTCCCAGGTTATACTTGGAAAGTAGACTCGCAAAAAAAAGAGTTATTCCTTACTTTCGACGATGGACCAATTCCTGAAGTAACTCCATGGGTTATCGATACATTAAAAGAATATAATGCAAAAGCTAGTTTCTTTTGTGTAGGTGATAATGTAAGAAAACATCCTCATATATATACCAAATTAATAGAGAATGGACATACTATTGGCAATCATACTTTTAATCATTTAAATGGTTGGACTTCTGATAACATCTCTTATTTTCACAATGTAAGAAAGTGTGCTAGAATAGTTAAATCTGATCTTTTTCGACCACCATATGGTAAGCTGAAACCAAAACAAACACAATTCTTATCTCGTCACTATAAAATAATTATGTGGGATGTTTTAAGTGGTGATTTTGATAAAAATCTAAGTGTAGATGATTGTTATGAAAAAGTGATCCGTTCATCAAAACCTGGAAGCATCATCGTATTTCATGATAGCTTGAAAGCATTTGATAAATTAAAAATCGTATTGCCTAAAGTCTTAGAATACTTCTCTAATTTAGGATATACTTTCCAATCAATTCAAGAGCAGCACTTGTTTTCAAAAAGCCTTCAACCAGCATAGATTTTTATGCATATTTGTAAGGAATGAATAGAAAACAAAAATTTCTTCAACTTAAAGGAAAAACTTCAGAGCTCAACATTCTAGTAAAGTTGACTCACAAAGAAGTTTTTGATAAAACCAATTGTCTAGATTGTGGAAATTGCTGCAAATCTGCACCTCCTTTAGTTTCAAAATCAGATATTAAACGAATAGCGAAACACCTTAATATTTCAACACGAGATTTTAAAAGATCATATGTGTTAGAAGATTTTGATGGAAGTCAATCTTTTGATTCTGTGCCTTGTAAATTTCTGGGAAAAGACAATGCTTGCGCAATTTATGAAGTTAGACCACAAGCTTGTCGTTCATATCCGCATACGGATGATGGAGATTTCATTAAAAGAATTCATTTACACGAGATCAATGCTAAAATTTGCCCAGCTGTTGATGAAATTCTAAATATTATGGAAACTAAAATTTCAAAACATTTCAACCAATGATTTACTCTTTTAAAGGATTTATTCCTGTCATTCACGAATCTTCATTTGTTCATCCCTTAGCAACAGTTGTTGGAAATGTGACCATTGGTAAAAAAGTATATATAGGACCAGGTGCTGTTCTGCGCGGAGACTGGGGCGGAATAGTAATAGGTGATGGCTGTAATGTTCAAGAAAATTGCACCATTCATATGTTTCCTGGTAAACAAGCAATCTTAGAAGAAAATTCGCATGTAGGACATGGCGCGATTATCCATGGAGCACACCTGAAGGAAAATTGTATGATAGGAATGAATGCTGTAATTATGGATAATGCAGTTATAGGGAAAGATTCGATTGTAGGCGCATTATCTTTTGTAAAAGCAAACGAAGAATTTGAGGCTAAATCTCTCATTGTAGGAAATCCCGCCAAAAGAATTAAAGAAGTTTCTGATAAAATGATAGAATGGAAGTCTGCAGGAACTACATTGTATCAAACACTTCCTGAAGATTGCAAAAAACACATGAAAGTGGTGGAACCTTTAAGAGAAATGCCTAAAAACAGACCATCACAAGATATTTTATTTGAAACATGGAATAATATTACAAAAGCTGAATAGATGAAAATTTTAATGATTTGTCTTGGAAATATTTGTAGATCACCTATTGCAGAAGGTGTCATGAGTAAATTAATTGATGAAAAAGGATTGGACTGGTACGTCCAAAGTGCAGGCACCTCAGGTTTTCACCAGGGTGATTTACCCCATACCGAATCTATCGCAGTTTCTGCACAACATGGGATAAATATTAAAAATCAGCGCTCCCAACAATTAATGTCTAATCATATCAAGGAATATGATTTATTAATAGTTATGGACCAACAAAATTATAACAATACACTAAAACTTTGTTCAACTGATTTTGAGCGTTCTAAAGTAAAAATGCTTTTAAACTATTCTTTCCCAAATGAAAATAGAGCTGTGCCAGACCCATACTATGAAGGTGGTTTCGAGAACGTTTTTTCAATGATTGAAAAAGCTTGTATCGCATTAATAAAGGCTGAATCCAACTAATTAATCTTTCCTATAAGAACATAATTTCCGCCTACGTCTAAAAGTCGACTTACGTCAAATAATTTTTCGAAGGTATTGCGATAAAAGGAATTTGCAAACTCTTTCTCCTCCTCTGTATTTGACAAATGATTAAACAGAACATAACCACTTGGTGATAATATAGAAACGATACTTTCCAAAAACTCTTTCGTAAGAAAATCACCCGGAATTTTATCTTGAACAAAAACATCTATACATATCATTTCATATTTCTGTTCAGTCATCATTACATATAGATCAGCTGATGCTTGAATAATCTGTACTCCCGATTTTAGCTCATAATTTGCATATCGATTTGCTAGATATATTATATCCTCATCTATTTCTATTCCAGTACAATCAAATAATTTTTTATGATCCTTTTCTAACATATACGGGATACTTCCCATTGCATATCCCAATACCAATAATGAAAACACATCACCTTTTGGGCCCCGACCCAAACTTTTATCTTTCCCTTCAAATATATAATCGAATGCTTTTAAAAAATTGTCGTATTTATCTTCCCAACTATAAATTGCATTCTTAGCATTCAATTGTAATCGACCATCAGAAACACAAACTGATAATTCCCCACTGATAGCAGAATCAAGCTTTTCGAGTTCTATTTCGATGAAATAGGATAGTAAATATTTCCACCAAGGGATGTTATATTTATTGGCACGACTCACAAGTTCCTTTGATTACAAGATAGCTTTCTTGAATAGTATATCCTTGCGGAACGTTAACATGCGGAGTCTCTATTTCGTCCAGACAAATTGTTCTTTCACATAACACACAATGAAAATGTGCATGATTGTCGAGATGTTCATGACTAGAGCATTCTTCATGACAAAGTGCATATTTATTCGATCCACTTCCATCCATAGCTTGATGAATCAAGCCACTTTTTTCAAAGGTTTTTAATGTGCGATATAGAGTCACACGATCTGAATCCGGAATTCGAGATTCAATTTCTTGATTTGATAAAGCGATGTCTGAATCCTCAAGCAATGCGTTTAAAACTCCTACTCGCATAGTAGTTTTGCGCAACTTATGCTGTTCTAGTAATTTTAATGCTCTTACTTCATTCGTTGAATTCATACTGCAAAAATACCAATTAAAATTAATTTATGAATAAATTCTTATGCATCTATCTGTTTCAGGACAAGGAGATAAAAGACAAATTTGAAACATACATGTAAAAAATAAAGTTGCAAATAGTGAAGACTATGTGGATAATCTAGGACAAAAAAAAAGACTCCTGATCTGTATCAAGAGTCTCTACGCTAAAACTATACAAGACATTTTTCTTTGTTTCCGTGGTATGCATAATATAATGCACAAACCATGCCAAAGTGTAAGAAATCTTACATAAAGGAAACAAAAAAATAGAAAGAAAATTATAACTAATTGAAAATCAGAAAGATATATTATTTCAATTCTTCAGGTGTGATTGTGGGATCTGGAGTACTTTCAATTCCTTGCTTTACCCTAACATAGAATTTCTCCCTTTTTGATTGGATAGATGAAGAAAAAATAACTCCAAACGAATGGTTAATCCAAGAGTGAAAAGAAACCTTTTCATTAATTTTTAATCGTGTCATTTTGTTACGATCAATAAATTCTATCGTTGTATAAATTTCTAACTCACCATTATCTATTCTTGTAGAAAGAAGATCATTAAAAGTTGAATCTATAATTTCTCTATCCCATTCACTAATCATCTCTATTTCACTAGACATAAATATATCGCTATAACTATCTGCTATCGCTTCATACGTTTTTGAAAGTGGAGAATAAATATCAATTTCATATTGGATTGGAATTGACTTTACAAAAATAGGAAGACTCAAAACTACAACTAGTAATATGACTGTAAGATAGGCTATTAACTTTACTGATTTCATTCTATAAAGTATTCAATGCATGATTCAAATCGGCAATCAAATCCTGAGGATCTTCAACTCCTACACTCATTCGAATAAGAGAATCTGTTAATCCCACTTTCATTCGATCTTCTTTGGGAATCGAAGCGTGCGTCATACTCGCAGGATGACCAATCAGCGATTCTACCCCTCCTAGAGATTCTGCCAATGTAAAATAATGCGTATTACTAAGTACTTTGTGAGATGCTTCTTGCGTATTCCGTTTTAAATCAAATGAAATCATACCTCCAAAATCTTTCATCTGATTTGCTGCAATTTCATGTCCTGGATGATCAATAAGTCCTGGGTAATAGACTTTTGACACTTCAGGATGAGACATAAGAAAATCAACAATTAATTTTGCAGTATCACAGGCTCTTTGAACCCTAAGGTGTAACGTTTTTATACCTCTCAAAACCAAAAAGCAGTCTTGTGGACCTGGAATGGCACCTACCGCATTCTGGGTAAATCTTAATTTTTTATGTAAATCATCGTCTTTAACTATTAAGCATCCGTGCACCACATCACTGTGTCCACCAAGATATTTAGTAGCTGAATGAAGAACGATATCGGCTCCTAAATCAAGTGGATTTTGTAAATACGGACTACAAAATGTATTATCAACTAATACGGGAACTTCCGCCTCTTTTGCAATCTTACAAATTGCTTTTATATCAAGGATTTTAAGCATTGGATTAGTTGGGGTCTCTACCCAAATTAACTTGGTCTTATCACTTATAGCTTGACTTAAATTTTCAACATCCCCAAGGTCAATGAACGTACATTTTATTCCATATTTAGAATAAACGCCCATCATTTGTCGGTACGTTCCTCCATATAAATCATTAGTACTAATTATCTCATCTCCGGGTTCGAGTAATTTCATAGCTGCATCTTGGGCAGCCAATCCACTCCCAAAACATATTCCATACTTTCCATTTTCTAGCGCAGCTAAATTAGACTCTAAAGCAGAACGAGTTGGATTTTGAGAACGAGCATAAGCATAGCCTTTATGTACACCTGGCGCTTCTTGTTTGTAGGTAGATGTTTGATAAATTGGTGTCATTACAGCACCAGTAAGAGGATCAGGTGAAATACCACCATGTATAACTTTAGTAGCAAATTTCATATGCAATAATTGAGAAGAAACTCTTTTGAAAAAACCATTCAAAAAACTCCCATTACTTTTAACAAATAATGTCTAAAAATCTATCAAACACACAATTCCTATATATTATACATCGATATTAGCATACTTTGCATGAGATTCGATAAATGCTCTTCTTGGAGGTACTTCATCTCCCATCAAAGTAGAGAATGTTTTGTCTGCTCCTATATCACTTTCAATAACAACCCTCTTAAGAATTCTAGTTTCAGGATCCATCGTCGTTTCCCACAATTGATCAGCATTCATCTCTCCAAGACCCTTATATCTTTGAACTTTAATACCACTAGAAACTTCTTCACTTCCTCCGCTATAAGCTTTGATAGCTGTAAGTCTTTCTTCTTCGTTCCAGCAATATTGGAATTGTTTTCCTTTTTTCACTTGATATAATGGTGGAGATGCGATATAAACGTATCCATTTTCAACTAATGGAGTCATGTATCTGAAAAAGAATGTCAGAATTAAAGTTACAATGTGAGAACCATCAATATCGGCATCACACATGATGACTATCTTGTGATATCTTAATTTCTCAATATTTAAAATTCTTTCTCCGTCTTTTTCTTCTATACTAACACCTAGTGCAGTAAATAAATTTTTAATTTCTTCGTTTTCGTAGATCTTGTGCTCAAGAGCTTTTTCTACATTCAGAATCTTACCTCTTAGCGGCAAAATCGCTTGAAAAAATCGATCTCTTCCTTGTTTCGCTGTTCCCCCGGCAGAATCTCCCTCAACTAAGAAAATTTCAGACTCATCAGGATTCTTCGAACTACAATCACTTAACTTTCCTGGCAATCCTCCACCTGTTAATACATTCTTACGTTGAACCATTTCCCTTGCCTTACGAGCTGCATGTCGAGCCGTAGCTGCAAGAATAACTTTGTCAATAATTCTCTTCGCTTGTTGTGGATTTTCTTCTAAGTAATGTTTCAAAACATCACCAACACATCTAGATACAATACCTGTCACCTCACTGTTTCCTAACTCCCCTTTCGTCTGACCTTTAAATTGTGGTTCAGGAACTTTTACAGAAACAATTGCAGTAAGTCCTTCTCTAAAATCTTCTCCACTAATTGAAAACTTCAATTTACTAAAGTAATTATTATCCTCACCATATTGCTTAAACAACCTAGCTAAAGCTCTTCTGAATCCGTTTACGTGTGTTCCTCCTTCTCTAGTATTAATGTTGTTTACAAAAGAAAATATATTCTCTTTAAAACTTGTGTTGTATTGCATAGCAACTTCCACTTCTACATTTTCCTCTTTTCCTGTTACGTGGATTGGATATTCAATAAGTGGTGTTCTTCCTTCGTCAAGGTAAGTTACAAATTCTTTTAAACCACCTTCTGAATAAAACTCTTCAAATCTTGGTTTTCCATCATCAACGTCTCTTTCATCAGTCAATGTCAACTTAAGACCAGAATTCAGATAACTCATCTCTTTTATACGTGTCGCTAAAACATCGTATTTGTAAACTAATTCTTCAAATATTGTAGGATCTGGAAGAAACGTAATCTTAGTTCCATTTGAATCCGACTTTCCTATTACTTCAACTTCAGTTTGAGGAATTCCTTCACTATATGATTGAGTAAAAATTTTACCTTCTCTATGAACTTCAGCTTTCAGATCAATCGATAAAGCATTTACACATGAAACCCCCACTCCGTGAAGTCCACCTGAAACCTTATACGTGTCTTTATCGAATTTCCCACCTGCATGAAGTACAGTCATTACTACTTCAAGTGCAGATTTTTGTAACTTCTCATGCATACCTGTTGGTATCCCTCGACCATCATCCCTTACTGAAATACTATTATCTTCATGTATTACGGTATGGATTTCCGTACAATGACCAGCTAAATGCTCATCAATTGAGTTATCAATAACCTCCCAAACCAAGTGGTGAAGACCTTTGGTATCTGTACTACCAATATACATTCCAGGTCTTTTCCTTACTGCTTCTAATCCTTCTAGTGCGGTAATATTATTAGCACTATAATTTCCTTTATTTTCGCTCATACAGGCGTTTTAGTTTTAGAGCGCAAATATAGTAAAATAAAGCCATATAAAGGCTGTTTTAAGAGCTCTTGAGCGATGATTTATCCACATTTTGAATATACTTTCACACATAAATTTAATTAAGAGAGATTTATGAAATTGAAAGATGGGTTGGGACCCCAAAAATAAGAAACATTTTATCTGTTTTTCGTGCAAAATTTCACGCCCAAAACCTTTGAATCAATGAGTTTCACGATTTAGTAGCACTAAAAATAGAAATGAATTAAATCATGAAGTTTTCGAAATTCTTAATACCGAACCTCGTATACTACTTCATCACTTTTTTGATAATCATAAGAAACTACTTCTTTCGTTGAATCTGGATTTCTTAAATTGAAAGAAATAAGTTTTTTAAAGTTGGGTTGGGACCCAAATATGAAAGATTTTATCTGTTCTTCGTGCAAAAATTCTCGCCCAAAACGCTTATATTAAAGAGTTTCACGATTTAGTAGCACTAAAAATAGAAATGAATTAAATCATGAAGTTTTCGAAATTCTTAATACCGAACCTCGTATACTACTTCATCACTTTTTTGATAATCATAAGAAACTACTTCTTTCGTTGAATCTGGATTTCTATAATTACTTGTAAAGGTCAATTCTCCTCTATATGCAGTCAAATCGATTTTGTATCGTTTTTGAAAATGAGATGATTTAATAATATCTAACTTTTCACCATTGAATAAAAATGAACTCAATTCAATATTTGGATCATCAACAGCATATATATCTACATATAGTTGAGGCTGAAGGGTCAGTTCGAAGTAATAGCCATCGTCTCCTTCAATAATAGGGCGATCATTACAGGACAAATCATCATCTCTTCCTGCTACTTCTTTATATATAAACTTCTTATGCTTTCCTACTTCTTCATCATTAGTAGCCGTTGCAAAAATTTCAGTTTCACAATCTTGAAAGTATGTAAAACTAAATTCTCCTTTTGAATTTGTTGTTTCTTTTAATCTTATATGATTACAGACTGCAGGACTAAATCCTGAACAAACAATATTCTCAATTCGTACATCAATATCAGATAAATTATCACCTGTAATTGCATGAACTACTTTACCATTTAAATGAACAGGAACGTCTTCATTACAAGACACTAAACTAAATAGGCTTAAAGCCAAAAAGAATAAATGAACGGTGTGTTTTTTAGGTGAATTAATTAATAATAAACAAAGTGTGTTACTTTGCTTAAAGTAGCAGTTAATAGTTGGTTTCATATTCGTATTATATTTCTAACTTTATTTGTTTTCGTTACTTGCGGGAAACAAGCAAACTATGTAGTTTCAAAAACCATTCCAAAATAAAAATAATAATCTCCGAATTATGCTGTGTCCGATGTCAAAAGATAGCTGAGTATAAAAAACAAGATGCAGTAATTCATTTTTTTGAAAAACTAAAAAATCTAGCAAATCAATGATTAAAAAACTGTTTCAGTGTGTTATTTCTTTCTCTTCATTTTAAGTATAATGCTTACATTAATATGTAGTTTAAGAAATTCATATTACTAGGATTAATCTATAATTGTGATTAAACCAATAAACACAATTATAGATATCCTTATTTGCGTTAGCACGCTTAAAAACAACTTTAATATACTCTAATTGCGTTTTATCTATCTAAGCACAATTATAAATTTAAACTTCTCCGTCAAATATTCTAACATAAGGCGCAAACA
>CAYOIL010000009.1:0-9972 GCA_964403985.1 uncultured Saprospiraceae bacterium | reverse complement strand
AAGATGCCAAGCTTGATTAATTTATTAATCAATTTATTCGCATTCGATGAATGTACATCCAATACACTTGCAACTCTAGCCCCATCAGCAATAGGATTCTTATATAACTCATAAATTAATTTCTTAGCATTTCCTCTAGATCTTCCTAATTTAGGTAAGATTTCAAATTCTATATTTTCTCTTAACTTAATTATAGACTTGAAAGTATTAATACTATTTGTTGCAGTTTCGATTACACCATTCAAGAAAAACTGAACCCAAGATAAAATCATGTGCTTTTGACGAACCAAGTCCAAATGGTTATAATACTCTGTTCGATTCCTTTCAAAGTAATCTGACAAATAAAGTGTTGGTTTCTGCAATAGGTCTTTATCAAGTAAATACAAACTAATCAATAAACGCCCTACCCTTCCATTACCATCAAGAAATGGATGTATCGTTTCAAACTGATAATGAATTAATGCAATCTTAATAAGATGAGGCACATTCATAGCTGGTATAGACAATTCACTATAAACAAACTTCTCTAAATCACTCATATGTTCTTCAATCTCTTGAAAATGAGGTGGAACAAAATGAGCGTTTTTCAAAGATGGTCCAATCCAATTTTGACTACGTCGAAATTCACCTGGAAGTATATTTTTACCGCGAGCTCCACTTAATAATATAGCATGTATCTTTTTCAAAAGACGAGTAGATACAGGTAATTCCTTAAGCTTCTTTTCTGCATATGTCATGGCAACTATATAGTTATTCACTTCTTGCCAATCATCACGTTTCTCCAGACCAATATTCTGTTTTTCAATAAAAGCTTCTTGAAAATTAGTTTGTGTTCCTTCAATTTTAGAAGAAGTTGTTGCTTCTTTTGTTATATGCATTTTAATGAAAAAATCGATATCTGGAATTAATGTAGAGAAAGCATCCAATGCACCAACTAATCTATTGGCTTCACCCAATAATCTATTTATCTCAGGTGAAGAAGTTATCCATTCTTTACAAATTGAATTCGGTCTAAAACTCTGATATTGATTTTGATTAATATAGACGCCCGCCTTGAAATTCTCTAATTTCATAATGTTGAAAAATTAATTGCGAAATACACACACAACCACAAATATAAAATACATAAATGCATTTATTGCACCAAAACGCAACTATAAGTAAAATAAGCAGCGTTTTAAGTCATCTAACGCAACCAGAATAACTCATAATTGCGTTTTATCAAATAAACACAACTACATTTACGTATAATTGCACTTAGTGACTCTTAACACTATCTCATCACACTATAATTGCATTTAAAACAATTAAACGCAATTAACATCATACTTGCTTTTTCTATTCTATCAAACAAGCCTTATTATGAACTAGTAAACTAAAATCATATTGGCTGCATGTCTTAAATTACCAAACTAATATTTAGAATTTCTACCGTAATTAAAAGAAATATTGGTTTAAGAAGGCTCTTTGAGCTTATTCTTTTTAATTCGTTTTCAGTACATTAAATTACTTAACACCAATAAACTACAAATAACTTTCCTATTTATATGAACCCTTTTACCTTTGCGGGAATAATTGCTTATTGAGTTTTTGAAATATCCTTTAGAAAATTCACTAATTAAGTAGCTGACTTTAAAATATTTTGGGCCCCCGAGCCCTTAAAAAAAGAACAAATGGATTTTAAAAAAGTAGTATCACACTGCAAAGAATACGGGTTTATATTTCAATCTAGTGAAATTTATGATGGACTAGCCGCTGTATATGATTATGGCCCTTATGGTGTGGAATTAAAAAATAACATCAAAGAATATTGGTGGAAATCCATGACTCAGTTACACGAAAATATTGTGGGAATTGATACTGCCATATTTATGCATCCTAAAACTTGGAAAGCTTCAGGTCACGTAGATGCTTTTAACGACCCAATGGTCGACAATAAGGATAGTAATAAAAGATATCGTGCAGATGTTTTGGTTGAAGATTTCATGGACAAACTCGATGGCAAGGTTGCGAAAGAAATAAAGAAAGCAGCAAAGCGATTTGGTGAAACATTTGATGCTGACATGTATAAAGAGACAAACCCTAGAGTAAAGGGATATCTCGACAAGAAAGCGGAAATAGGAACAAGATTAGCAACGGCTATGACTAATAGTGATATGCCAGAGTTGAAAAAAATCATAGAAGATTTGGAAATTGCATGTCCTGTAAGTGGCTCGAGAAACTGGACTGATGTTCGTCAATTCAACTTGATGTTCAACACCCAGCTTGGAAACATTGCGGGTGAGGAAGGCAAACTATACTTACGACCCGAAACTGCTCAAGGAATTTTCGTCAACTTCCTAAATGTTCAAAAATCCACAAGACAAAAACTTCCTTTTGGGATAGCACAAATAGGAAAAGCTTTCAGGAATGAAATAGTTGCTCGTCAATTTATCTTTCGAATGAGAGAGTTCGAACAAATGGAAATGCAATTCTTTATTGCACCTGGAACTCAGACAGAATGGTATGCTTTCTGGAAGGATATGAGGTTAAAATGGCACAAAGCTATAGGTTCTCCTGCTGAAAAACTAAGGTTTCATGATCACGAAAACTTAGCACATTATGCCGATGCTGCCGTTGATATTCAGTTTGATTTTCCTTTTGGGTTTAAAGAACTTGAAGGTATTCATTCAAGAACTGATTTTGACCTTACACAGCATCAAGAATTAAGTGGTAAAAAACTTCAGTATTTTGATCCAGAAAGGAATGAAAACTATGTTCCATATGTAGTTGAAACTTCAATAGGATGTGACCGTATGTTCTTGGCAACTATAAGTAATAGCCTACGTGAAGAAACAGTTCCTGATGCGGACGGAAAAGAGTCTACTAGAATTGTTCTAAAACTTCATCCTGCTATTGCACCTATAAAAGCAGCTGTTCTTCCATTGTTGAAAAACAAAGAACAACTGACAACAAAAGCTAGAGAAGTTTATAAAAAACTGAGCTTACACTTCCCTTGTCAATATGATGAAAAAGATGCGATAGGGAGAAGATATAGAAGACAAGATGCGATAGGTACACCCTACTGTATTACAATAGATTTCGACACGCTCGAAGATGATACCGTAACTATTAGAGATCGTGACACGCTGGAACAAAAGAGAGTGAAAATCGAGAAACTTGTTGGGATTATTAGCAATCAAGTTTCGATGAGTGATTTACTAGAAAGCCTACTTTAAGGCGCATAATATAACTTCGTGGAACAGTTTTATATTGAAAACCCATTGGTTTTACTATTCGTTGTAGCAGCGATAGGATACTTAGCAGGTAAAATAAATGTCAAAGGCGTAAGTCTAGGTGTTGCTGCCATTCTATTCGTAGGATTAATCTTTGGTGCAATGTATCCTGGAGTAGACATCCCTAGTATTCTTTTCCAACTCGGACTTGTTCTTTTTGTTTATTCAATAGGTATTAGCTCTGGTAAAGTCTTCTTTCAATCCATTAAAAGAAATGGTAGCAGGGATATTTTGTTTGGAATACTTATGCTGACGCTATCTGCTGGATTAGCTGTAGTTATTCATTATCTCTTTAATTTCGAAGCAGCAACAACCACTGGAATCTATACTGGAAGTACAACAAATACTCCAGCTTTAGCTGCGGTTATCGAACAGATAAATAACAAATTGGGTGATGGAGCTGGACCAATCACACAAATGGCAGTAGTTGCTTATTCTTTCACCTACCCTATGGGAGTTTTGGGAGCTATAATTGCGATTTTGATGCTTGAAAAGATATTCAAAATTGATTATAAAAAGGAACAAGAAATTCTTAGTCAGACATATAATGTAGCACAAAATCTAACCTCTGCTACAATTGAAGTTAATAATGAAGCTGTTTTGGGTTTAACCCAAAGAGAATTATTCGCTAAATATAAATGGAATGTCGTATTCGGTAGGTTCGCTGCAGGAGGCGGAGATATTTCATTACCAAACTGGGACACGAAATATAATATAGGTGATAAATTAATGATTGTAGGGACTAAAAAAGATCTAGATCAAGTAGCTGAAGTTATGGGCTCGTATTCGGATAGGAAGTTGTCTCATGATAGAAGTGAATATGATGTACGGCGAATATTTGTTTCTAATCCCTATGTAGTTGGTAAAAGTCTGAGCGAATTGCAACTTGATCGTAAATATGCTGCAATCGTATCTAGAATTCGTCGAGGAGATGTTGACATGCTAGCAAAAGGAAATACTGTTCTTGAGTTAGGTGACAGAGTCAGATTTGTTGCCAAAAGAGAAGATCTTAATTCTTTAAGTACATTTTTTGGAGACAGCTATTTTGAAGCCTCAAGGTTAAATTTATTTTCTTTTGGACTTGGGATTGCCTTGGGTTTAATATTAGGAACTATAGAATTTACTTTACCTGGAGGAATTAATTTCAAACTTGGTTTAGCTGGTGGACCAATAATTGTTTCACTTATTTTGGGTGCTCTTCAAAGGACTGGGCCAATCGTATGGACCTTGCCATACAGTGTTAATGTAACTTTACGACAACTTGGCTTAATTATTTTATTAGCTGTAATAGGTATAGGCTCAGGACCAGCATTTCTGGAATCGATTACTGGTGGTGCAGGTGTTTTAGTTTTTGTTGGTGGAGTGATTATAAGTTTAATGACTGCAATTTTCACAATAATTATTGGCTATAAACTAATTAAGATTCCTTTTACCTTAATTCTAGGTATTATTAGCAATCAACCAGCAGTATTAGAATTTGCATTGAATAGAACAAAAAATAACCTTCCAATTTTAGGCTATACACTTATTTTCCCTATTTCTTTAGTTCTTAAAATCGTGTATGCTCAATTACTCTTTTTGTTGTTACAATAGACATAGCGTTGGAAAAACTCCCCATATCTATGGATATACCTGCGTTTTCCGCCTTGAAACATGATTAATACTCATACAAATCTAAAGCGGCATCTCAAAACATAATTTGTATTATTATCATTTTTAATAGTATCTTGAACAAATGAAATTCAGTTCTATTTTTTCCCTTTTCCTTTTCTGTTCTAGCGTTTTCTCTCAAAGCTATTGTGATAACTTAACATTTGAAGGAATTTATTACAATGTAAGTGATGATCAACGTTTATTTCTCGTTTTATCGAATAATGGGACAAACAACGAACCAAGCAATTCGAACTATACTAATATTCTTATTTTGACGGATAATGGCGATACTATTAGTGCAAGTAACCTAACATACGAACATACTTTACCCACAGTTCCCAAGGAAAAGATTATATATCCATTAAGCATTCATTCAAGCTTTGATTCTTTTAGAGATATTCCTACTAGTTATACGGGTATAATTCAGACACTTGTTCCAGAATGTGCATTAAGTTTTACTTATGATAATGAATTGATAAACTCATTGCCGTCAGACACATCGATTGATTGTGACGATTATACAGTCGTGGACAATATTAAATATAGATTTAATAAAATTAAATATGCTTATGCAGTGATTCATTCTACTGTTGAAGATTCTATATTATTAAATACAGGTTATACGTCTTTTGAATTTTTTGATGACTCAGACGAATCTATGTCTTACAAGACTGAACCAAGTCAATTTCTTCCTAGCTTTCCTAGTGATACCTTATGCTATGAGATGCAATTCAAAACCTTCGTTGATTCCGTTTTATGCGGCTATCTTCAGTTAGAAAACCCAAATTGCAAGCTCTCTTTTTGTAATAAAATTACATATGTAGAGAATGAAGAGTTTTCCCTTAACCTTTTCCCCAATCCTGCTTTAGATTTCATTACAATTCAAACATCGTTTCCTATTGACCATGTTGATATAATTGATGCTCAAGGCAAGATTATAATAAATAGTGAAAAATCGAGTACTTTCGAAATAAGACACTTACGAAAAGGAACATATTTTGCAGACATTCATTTTCAAAATGGAGATAAAAGGGTATTATCTTTCATTAAAACTAATTGATAGGCTTACATTTGTAAAAAACTAACATAAATGTCTAATCCTCTTATTTCCATTTTAAAGATTGTACTAGCAGTTGCAACGTTTATTTTCAGTGCACAATTTAGTTACGACCTTCCACTAGGAGAAACGGTAGTTCCTATTACTGGTCAATCATTAGCCATTCTTTGTTGGGCATTCTTCATGAGACCAATGGAATCAGTAACTGCTGTCGCGGTTTATATTTTAATAGGGACATATTTTTTACCAGTTTTTGCTAATGAAAGTCAAGGTATGGAGGTTTTAACAGGACCTACTGGAGGGTATATTTTTGGATTTTTATTAGCCTCCTTGATTGTATCATGGGTAAGAAATCCATATAAAAAAGAAAATCCATTTACCGTGTTATTATTAATGATTTTAGGTACGGCAATCCTGTTAATATGTGGTCTGATTCGTTTGAATACATTAATTGGTTTTGAAGAAAGTGTACAAGCAGGATTTTATAATTTGTGGAAAGGAGCTGTTGTAAAAATTATTTTAGGCACGATTATTTGCTATGTAATCCATATGATATTTAGATTTGCCACACCAGATAAATACAAAAAGTAGATTTAGTTTTTGATTATTAATACCATTCCTATTATAAGGTTTCACTTTTAATACGAGATTTTTTTATTCAAGTACAAGGCAAAAACGCAAGGATAGCATAAGTATCATGAGTATTTCTAACGACGAAATTGTATCTAAAAACTCGAAATCATGCGAAATTCTATATCACAAATGGAATTAAACCCGATTAAACTGACTTAGTTCCTTCAATTAATTCATCCACAATTTCTGGATTTAGTAACGTTGATATATCTCCTAGTTTCGAAGTATCTTTAGATGCAATTTTCCTTAAAATTCTTCTCATTATTTTACCAGATCTCGTTTTAGGGACACCTGTGGTAAATTGGATTTTGTCTGGTTTAGCAATAGGGCCTATTTCTTTTTTTACAACTTCTATTATCTCTTTCTTAAATTCATCATTCAATTCCTTATTTTGAGAAATCACATAGGCATAAATCCCTTGTCCTTTAATATCATGTGGATAACCTACAACAGCTGACTCTACTACATTGGGATGTTCATTTATGGCATTTTCTACTTCTGCTGTCCCCATTCTATGGCCAGAAACATTGATAACATCATCAACTCTTCCTATTACTCTGATTCTCCCTTCATTATCTCTTCTAGCACCATCTCCAGTAAAATACATATTTTCAAATGGTGCAAAATAAACACACCGACATCTTTCATGGTCTCCGTAGGTAGTTCGTATCATAGAAGGCCAAGGATTTTTAATACAAAGCAGTCCTTCCACGTTATTTTCTTCTTTGATATTTCCTTCGGAATCTACAAGCACTGGTTGAATTCCAGGCAAGGGGTATGATGCGAATGTTGGTTTAGTATCTGTTATTCCTGGTAAGGGAGTAATCATTATTCCCCCTGTTTCAGTTTGCCACCAAGTATCTACAATAGGCGCATTTCCTTTCCCAATATGTTGATCGTACCAATGCCAAGCTTCTTCATTTATCGGTTCGCCAACTGAACCCAAAACTTTGATAGAAGACAAATCATATTTAGCTGGCCATTCATCTCCCTTTGCCATGAGTGCTCTTATTGCGGTAGGGGCAGTATAGAATTGATTCACTTTATATTTCTCACATATCTCCCAAAATCTACCTGCATCTGGATACGTTGGAACTCCTTCAAACATCATTGTTGTGGCTCCTGCCAAAAGTGGGCCATATACTATATATGAATGCCCTGTTATCCAACCTATATCAGCTGTACACCAATAAATATCTCCTTCTTTATATTGAAATACATTTCTAAAACTGTAACACGTGTATACCATGTATCCTCCTACTGTATGAACAACTCCTTTGGGTTTACCCGTAGAACCTGAAGTATACAATATGAAAAGCATATCTTCACTGTCCATTATTTCCGCATCACAAATAGGCTCTTGATTCGATATTGCTTCATGCCACCATATATCTGTATCTGAAGACCAATTTATTTCGTCTCCTTTATTTTTATAAACGATAACATGAGAAACACTATTACAAGAAATATCCATTGCAACGTCTATTACCTGCTTTACTGGAATAATCTTTTTACCCCTTCTATTAAAATCCGAGCATATAATGACTTTTGCTTGTGCGTCATCTACCCTATCAGCAAGAGCTTGAGCTGAAAACCCAGCAAATACAACAGAATGAACCGCCCCTATACGTGCGCAGGCAAGAACTGCTATCGCTAATTCAGGTAACATCGGCATATACAATACGACTCGATCTCCTTTCTCTACACCTAGTGATTTTAATCCGTTTGCACACTTACATACTTGATCATATAACTCCTGATAGGTTAACTGCCTATTTGATGCCTCAGGATCATTGGGTTCCCAAATAATTGCCACCTGATCTCCTTTTTTTTCTAAATGGCGATCTAGACAATTTACAGTAATGTTGGTTTTTCCATTAACAAACCACTTAATATCCGGTGTTTTAAAATCTGACACACACACTTCATCAAATGGACTCGACCAAGTAAATGTTTCTGCTTCTTTTCTCCAGAATCCCTGAGGATCTTCCACGCTTTCCTTATACATTGCATGATAATGGTCGAGATCTTTTATTTGAGTAGTCATAGTTTTTTGATTTATGGATCATAAATATAAAGATAATTATTAACCTGAGTTAGAGATTAACTTGCTTATGCATTCAATTGATTTGCAAGTGATTAAAAACATAATCTTGTATTTTGAATACGCGCATAGCGTTTTATTTAGACTATAAGTAGAGAGAATATTAGATAATCACCGATATCTTTTATAAGACTGCTTCATTTAGCTCACTATCTATCCTAAATATTGGCGTTTTTAAGATTTATATTGGTACAATTTAACTCGAAATCAGTTTAATTCTTTAGTGTTGGTCTTTTTTATTTTGGGTTAAACCCAAAAACAAAATCAATCAACCTTTCGAATAAAAATAAATTCAAGTTATTTAATTGATTTATATTTACTTTTAACACCAAACCACAACCTATGAAATCTATAATATTTGCAGTTATAACACTGTTTGTTCTAGAATCAATAAATGCACAAGACCGAAAATTTTCAATAAGCTTCGAATATTCTCCTCATTTTTCTAAACTGACAAATGAAATAGTAGATGAAAAATTTAAGCCGAGTCATAATTTACTCCTTCGACTTAAATACAAAACAAAGTATAAAATACGGCCTACAATAGGAATCGGAATGCTAAATACAGGAATGCTAATAGTTGAAAAAAGAGATAGAATGACTTCAATTAATGGAGCGCCTCCTATTTTGGTAAGTGAAGTCAATAGAAATTACCATAGTTTTAATTATTTAGTGTTACCATTAGGTGCTAAAATAAACTTTAACAACTATTATCTAATTTCTGAATTGGCAATGGGGATTAATTTTACAAACCAAATTGTTACTTGGACTACAGAATCTACAGGTGATCTTACTTTAGATTGGCAAGAACAAATTCTTAATAATGGAGAATTTAATCGAATCTCTTTACCTCTTTCAATTGGTATAGGCAGAAATTATACGATAGGAAACATGAAACTTTCAGCAGGAATAAAGTCATACGTGAGCTTAAATCAACTCACACGTAATACACCTAGAAATACTCGTTTCTATGGGATTGGTCTTTTAATGGCCACTCATTTTTAGCTTTCTTCCTCGTCTATTTTCTTGAACGATAAAAAGCCACAATACTGCATACTCTAATCCTACCATCCAATAATATAATTCGCCTTTTCCATAATACTTAGCATAGCTCAAGATGGCCAAGTAAGACCATACATATGCATATCGCAAATGAGTGAAAATAGATAAAAACACGAGCAAACTGATATACCAAGGATGTACTGTTGTACTCAAACTATAATAAATTGTATATGCAATTATCATATGTA
>CAYOIL010000008.1:0-33542 GCA_964403985.1 uncultured Saprospiraceae bacterium | reverse complement strand
GCTGGTCTTCCTGTATCTCTGAAAAACTCCCCTATACATGCACCTGAAAATGGAGCATAAAATTGAAGTGGTGTTGGATCAGAAGCTGAAGCTGATACGATAGTAGTATAAGCCATTGCACCGTTTTCTTCTAAAACTTTTGCAACTTGTGCAACAGTTGAAGCCTTTTGGCCTGAAGCCACATATATACAATAAACGGGTTCTCCTCGATCGTAAAATTCTTTTTGATTAAGTATAGTATCAATAGCAATTGCCGTCTTTCCTACCTGACGGTCACCAATAATCAACTCTCTTTGACCTCTTCCAATAGGAATCATCGAATCAATCGCTTTGATACCTGTTTGAAGTGGTTCGTTTACCGGCTGACGGAAAACCACACCAGGTGCTTTTCTTTCAATTGGCATTTCATAAGTAGTTCCAGTGATAGGACCTTTTCCATCAATTGGCAGACCCAATGAATCTACAATTCTCCCTACAACTCCTTCTCCTACTTTAATAGATGCGATTCGACTTGTTCTTCTTACAGTTGAACCTTCCTTGATATTTTCACTTGATCCCAAAAGTACAACTCCTACGTTGTCTTCCTCTAGGTTCAATACAATTGCTTGTACTCCAGTTTCAAATTCAACAAGCTCTCCCGCTTGTGCTTTTGTCAAACCGTATACACGAGCAATTCCATCACCTACTTCTAGTACTGTTCCTACCTCTTCTAGCTCAGTCTCCGTTTTGAATCCTGATAATTGTTGTTTTAATATTGCAGATATTTCATCCGGTTTTACATTAACCATTGCTTATTATTTACTTAGATTATGTATTTAAATTGAAGCAACATAGTCGTTGCTACTAAATTGTTTCTTTAATTCATCAAGCTTATGCGATACACTCGCATCATATAATTTATCACCTATTTCGATAACAAATCCACCAATTATGGAAGGATCAATTTTCGTTTCTATTTCTAAATTATCCAATGTTACCGTACTCGCTTGAAGCTTTGCTTTTATACTTGCTAAATCACTATCACTCATTTTCTCAGCAGTAGTAACTCTTATTTTAGAAATCCTGTTCAATGCTCTGTGTTGTGCAATGAATTCCTCATTGATCTCTGGAAGATATGCTTCTCTTCCTTTCTTAGTAATGATATTAACAAATGCCATTGTCAATTCATCCAACTTTCCTTCAAAAATCTCCTTCAAAATTGACAACTTCTTATCAGCTTTAACAATAGGACTTTTCAATAGAAGGTATAAATCTCTATTCTCAGTAGCTTGCTTGAAAGTTTTTACATCTTCCAAAATTCTTTCTACTTTGTTTTGATCCTTCGCTAAATCAAGTAAAGACTTAGCATATCTAGATGCTATTTTATTAATTGACATTAGTTCAGTTTAATATCGTCTACTAATTGATTTACAAAAGATTTTTGATTTACATCATTTGCTAAATCTTTCTTAATCACTTTTTCAGCAATCTCTATTGCCATCATTCCCACTTTATTCTTTACTTCTGTGATCGCTTTTTTCTTTTGATTCTCGATTTCTTGCTTCGCGTTGTTCAACAATCGATCAGTTTCAGCCTTTGCTTTTGCTTTAGCTTCATCAATAATCGAATTTTTTGTGTCATTCGCCTCTTTCAAGATAGCAGCTCTCTCTTCTTGTGTTTTGATAACAAGCGCTTTATGCTCTGCTTCTAAATCTCCAATCTGAGCTTTTGCTTCTTCTGCTTTTTCAAGGGCTGTTTTGATATCAGCATCTCTTTTCTTCAAAGCATCTTTAATAGGACCAAATGCATATTTTCCCATAAGTAACCAGAAAATAGTAAATGCAATAGCAGACCATATAAATAGTCCTAAATCTGGTTTTATCGGTGATAATTCAAGTAGATATAACATGTATTATATATAGTTTGAAATGAGTGGGCTAAGGGCCCAAAATTTTTTTATTAAATAATTTCTTATTCGAAAAAACATTCGGGCTGTTAGCCAATCGCTAAGAGCACCGAATGATTTTTTAAAATCTTATCCGTTTACAACGAATGAAAGTATTAAAGCAATTAGTGCAGCACCCTCGATGAAGGCAGCCATCAAGATCATGTTTGATCTGATATCTCCTACAGCTTCAGGTTGTCTAGCAATTGATTCTAATGCTTTCGCACCAATCCAACCAATTCCTAAACCAGCTCCGATTACTGCTAGTCCCATTCCTATTGCGGTTATTGATCCTATCATAATATAAGTATTTATAAATTAATTTTAATTCAATTAATGATGTGCTTCTTCCGTCGCCGCTCCTATGTATGACGCTGTTAACAACGTAAATACAAAGGCTTGCACAAAGGCAACTATTAACTCGATTGCCATCATAAATAATGAAAGCAATACTGATCCTATTCCTGTTGCATATCCTCCCAAGATGTTATTCCCTTCTTGACCAAATACGAAGATCAAGCCAACAAATACAACTAATACAATGTGTCCTGCCGAAATGTTAGCGAACAAACGAAGCATTAATGTTATAGGCTTTATAAATATCCCCAGTAATTCAACTGGTACTAAGATTAGTTTTACAAAGAATGGTACTCCTGGAGGATTAAATAAATGTCCCCAGTAATGTGAGTTACCGCTAATATTCGTTACTAAGAATGCAATTATTGCAAGAACCGCAGTTACTGCTAAATTTCCTGTAACATTCGCATTTCCAAAAAATGGAATCTGACCAAATAAGTTTAATCCAACTATAAAGAAGAATATTGAACACAATAAGCCAAAATACTTTTCCCACTTATGTCCTATAAAAGGAATTGCCACCTCATCTCTTATGAAAACAACAAATGTTTCCATTAAGGATTGTAAGCCTTTAGGCTCTTTTCCTGCTCTTTTCTTATACGCTTTTGCTACTCTTCTAAATACTAAGAATAAGAAAAGACAAACAAGAATCATTGATACAACATTTTTGGTTGGAGAAAAGTCTGTAAATGAAGTTAATCCTCCTCCAAATAATCCTCCATCCAATGTACTCTTAGATTCTAATTTCCACAAATTGTTTCCATCACATGCATAATATACATCCATATTTTTTCCATCAATCACTTCAACCTTATGAACCACACCTTCGATTGGCACTGCTCCATTACTATTAAAAGACTTTCCTGCAACAAGGTAAGTTGGATCAATTCTTTTTATTGTTCCTCCTGCTAAAACATAGCCATTGTAAGCTTGGTGTCCATCAGCATGATGTGCTAATAACTCATTTTTAAATTTGTTCGTGTTAAATACACTAAGGCCTTGATCTTTTGAATACAAAACAACAGGTAAAGGAATGTGTAATGGTCCTATTGTAAAAACATTGGCATCTGCAATGTGATGTAGAGCCGTTTCTCCTGCATTGAAAGGATGATGAGCTAATTCACCACAGATTCTATGTTCATGTCCTGCATGTCCATCATGAGCATGAGCAGAACCATGATCATGCCCTGCATGGGATCCGTTATCGTGACCAGCATGAGCATCGTGATTATGACCATCGTGGCTTCCGTGATCATGATCTGAATGATCTGAATGGTCATGGCCTGAATGATCATGGTTTTGCGCCAAACTGCTCGTTTGGAACGCAGCCAAAAATATTACTAAGAAATTGACAATTAAAAGCTTACGCATACAAAAGTTTCACTTTTCAAAAATTCACCGCAAAGATAAGGAACTTTATCGTTTTACGACAGAATAAATTGATACTATTTCTAGCTTTTTCAATATTATTTTTTGCACACCACTATTCTACATTCTGCTTTTCACTGATTTGACCATAATTTTAACCCCTTTTTACCGCAATTACAAAATCTAAATGCACCTCCATTTTATTCTGCCAACAATTGTAGAAGTATCATGAAATTGTAATAATTTATTTTTTTTATGAATTGGAACTCTATTAAGCTGTATCTCAGGAATATATTAAACTATTTTATACTTTGAACTTGCTATAATATGTATGAATTAATGTCTTATTTTCGAAGAAATAAATTCCTCTAAGGTTCAATTTAATATCCTAAATGATGCATTTTAGTTTGACTTTGAAAAAGTTTTACTACCAACATTCAATTCCTATCAAGAATACTCTAGCATATTGAACTTATTATTTGTATTTTGATTTATATATCTACAATTAATGTTTAAACATTGAGTCATGGATCGAAAGAAGTTTTTAAAGAATAGCCTGCTAATGGGAGCGGGAATCAGCGGATTGTCAAAATTATCTGCTAAAAAAAGTGAATCAACTTATGACAAGCTTATGGATAATGTAGGATTTAATCACCTGCCAATAAAAGAAGAAAAAACAATGAAATCAGTTTATCATCCAGCTCATTCACGCGGACATGCAAATCATGGCTGGCTAGACACACATCACACATTTAGTTTTGCTACATATAGAAATCCAGAACGTATGAATTTTGGTGTTCTAAGAGTGCTAAATGACGATATTGTGGCAGGAGGAAGAGGTTTCGCAAAGCATCCACACGATAATATGGAAATCATTTCTATTCCCATGTCTGGTGACTTAGAACACATTGACAGTATGGGAAATCAAGCTATAATTAGGCAAGGTGATATACAAATAATGAGTGCAGGAACTGGAATTTATCATAGTGAGAAAAATAAAAATAGCAAAGAAGAAGTCCGTTTTTTACAAATTTGGGTGTTCCCAAATAAAAAAGGTGTTGATCCAAGATATGATCAAATTTCTTTGTCAAATATCACTTCAAAAAATCAATTAAGCCAAGTACTTTCTCCGTCAAAAGACGATCAAGGAGTTTGGATACATCAGGATGCATGGTTTCATATAGGAGAATACAACAAAGAAACATGTGAATCATATGTATTGAAAAAAGCTGGAAATGGGATATACGCTTTCATACTAGAAGGATCTGTGACGATTAATGATCAAGTGTTAGGAAAACGAGATGGATTCGGAGTGTGGGATACAGAGAAAATAGAATTGAAAAGTACTTCTGGTTCTAAATTTATGTTAATGGAAGTTCCTATGGTGGTCTAAGCCAATAATCTTAGAACAATTAATATTTTTTAAAACAAGATGTACCTATTTGAATATAAAAGCAATAATATTTTGGATTTTAACTGATTTTATTAGCTAAAAACTATATATTGCTTTAGAAAACAGAATCAAAAGTTCTGTAAAACTAAATTGAATAAATAGTTGATCTAGTTTTTAAACAAAAAACACATTCTTATGAAATATCTTTTCAAAATTTCTCTTTTTATCATTTCATCATTTATAAATCTTCAAGGTCAAGAGACAATTTACTATTCTGATTTGGAACTCAATAGAGATTTAACAATAAATGAAACTCAAAATTTTCAACATTATTTATCTGCATTTGAATTCGAAGAATATGAAATCATTTCAATATTTGACCCTAAAATAATAGATCATACATCGAATTTTGAATTAGTAGATTTTAAAATTAACACCCTGCTAAAAGTCAGAACCAAATTCGTTGACTATATATCCGAAGATTTCCAATTCTATGCTGATAATACTATCCTAGATACAGATTCTACCTCAACATATCCTTTTCAAGCTATTTTCTTAACTGAAATTAACAATTCGCTTTATGGGAAAATCATTAATGATTCAGTAACTTATCAAATTAGAGCACTATCTGATGAAGCCCAACTTATTTTCAAAGAAATAAATGAAAACAATCCTTCGAGTTGTGGAGTTGAAAGTGGAAATGGAACAGAAATCATTCCTAACAATACCCTTTCTCCTTCAAATTGCCAAATTGATATACTTGCTTTTTATACTCAAAAGCCCTAGGCACTATGGGAAATGTGCAAAATGTTGTTGGAGAAATTAAACTCTCCATTTTTGAAGCAAATATGGTTTTAAATAATAGTCTTATTGATCCTAATATTAGATATAATTTAGTTGGAATAGTAAATGATTCAAAATTCATCAAAAATGAAAACGATACTGACAAATCTACACCAATGAATCATGATTTAGACGTAAATCTGAGGGGCAATCTTGAAATCGTAAATTCTGAACTAAGTATATTGAGAAAAGATTATGGTGCTGACATATTAATATTTTATAGTGGTATTTATAAAGGTCAAAAAAATACACATGGTCTTGCAGGTGCTAGTCCTGACATTAATACAAAGGATGATGCAGCTAGTATAATTCGAATTGATAAAGCAAATAAAAGATATAACACAGCACATGAACTTTCGCATATCTTAAAATGCAACCACCAAGACAAAAAGGAAGATGACGATGGAGCTAATTTCGCATTTAGAAAATTTTCCTGGGCTAAGTTCAAAACATATAGAACTACCACCCACCGGGGTTCTCTACCTAAAATACCCTACCATTCTAATCCAAATATCGTTTTTGAAGAAATTGAAATTGGTGACGATGAAGATGCAAATAATTCCGAAATGATTGAAAGTTCTGGTTGTGAGGTATCTAGTTACGAAGAAATCGGAGATAAATTTACTATTAGCTTATCTCATGACATTATATCCTGTGGATGTAGAGAAGAATATCCTGTTGGTTTAAATATTAAATTCAAACCCATAGGATCTTCAAGCCTCCCTATAACTTATGAACTATTTGGAAGTAACAATGGCCAAAATTTTGATTTAATCGCAACGATTGTAAATTCCTTATGGACAACTATTTACCCACCTTGTGACCCCAATAGAACATCCGTGTATCATTTATATGTAAAAGCAACAGATAATAATGGAAAAATTGCTATTAGTCCAGTAACTCAACATATTAATATTCCCAAATATCATCCTTTTTGTTGGTTTTCAAAAGCACAAAGTGAAATAGAAGAAAGAAATGAAGAATTAGATTTTATTTCTAAAAATCCAATTCAAAATAACCTATCAATTACCTTGAAAGATCATTCAAATTTAAAGATATTTTTGTTTGATAATCAAGGCAATACAATCTACGATGAAAGCATAAAATCTTCTCAAATCATAATAGACTTTTCAGGAAAACCTTCTGGAATTTACTTTTTGCATCTAGTAAATATGAAAAAAGGCACTTATAAGATTAAAAAAATAATTAAGATATGATTAAATATATTATGTTATTACTTCTAGTATCTTACGTCCTCTTTTCTTGTGAAAAAGATCGTAATATGGTTTTATATATTAATGGAGAGCAAGTAAATTATGAGGCAAGAGCTATTTATTCTGAAAACTCTACTGACAAAATAGATTTGTTTATTTCAAAAAGAAACTTCGAAAATCGTGACGATCTTACCATAGATATCTTCAATCTTAGTTTAGATTCAACTTTCCAATCTTTTTCCGAAACTCTTGGTGGAGACCAATTTTATACGACAACTTATATAGGTATTCCAGAATTCGGAAATCAAGAAAGGAAATTCATTCTAGAACTTGATTATGAGTTAACTGAAGATCTTGAATTAGTTTCTTTTAGCAAAGATGAAGGGGTCATAAAATTTGATATTACAGGTTTCGTATGTGATGTAAAACCAAATTGTACATTTGAAGAGACGGAATATCAATACCATCTTGAAGCAGAATTTGACTTTAAGATGTTTGAATAAAACTATGTTCTAAAATGATCTTTATTGGAAGTCTTCTTATTTGTTTTTCAAATGGTAGAAGTCGAGAACATTATTATTCTATACAATATTCAAGATTGATCAAACAAATAAATATGGCAAAGTGATTCTATATTCAAAAGTAAAAGACCATCACTCCGCTTGAAATAGGAAAATTCCTGCTTGTAAAAAGTCTTCATCCGTAAGATTGAATTCTCGTCCACTAATTTGCCAAGAAAGTGTGTCGTTATCAATTAAATGAAAATTATTCCGATCACCGCCAATCTTAGTGTTATTGATAACTGCAATTTCATTACAACAAGTTTCTGTAAAATCCAATCTAGGCATTTTTCTATCCCTTTCGTCAAGGAGTTCTTCGCTATATTTAAATTTAAGGCCCAAAAGACCTTTTATTTTAGGGACAAACTTAAAAAGACAAAGCCTACCATCATTTGTATCTTCAAAAATTAAATTTCCCGTTGTACGTTCTGTATCTCCAATTCTATTAACTCCACCGTCTGTCATATCGCTATCGAATGCAAATTCTTCTATGGACAAGCCTTGAAATTCCTTATTATCTGGATTCAATTGAAAAAAACCTATGTGTACATTATAAGCTAAGTTAGTCAGATCCAAAGAATCATTAGTTATATTATCAACTGAATTATTTGGTAAAAACATGCTTATTGAAACACTGTCAACATCCTGTATTACACTAGTATCAGGAGTTATAGAAAAAGGAATATCTATATTATATTCTCGGCTACAAGTCTCTAAATCAAATTCTCCACAGCCATTACAAGAAAAATTACACAGCGTTAAGAAAAGAAATAATACAAAAGTAAAAGACCTGATTAATCTAGTTTTATTCATGATAAGTGTTTATAATAACGAGAAGAAAAGAAGTAATTTTATTCTAATACAATATAAACGAAAGCACTTAGGATATTGTCTATTAACCTGATTTTGGGTAAATTACGTAATACAAATCTTAGAAAACACCAATATTTTAGGCAGATATTAGTGAATTTCTATGATTTATTTTAGAAAAATCTCATTATATTTGTTCCGTTTAATAAAAACTACATATTAGTTTTAACAACCAGAAAATCAACAAAATGTATAAGTTAGTTAATCTTGACATCAAGTTATTATTATAAATTCAGATTTTTTCAATTAAAAAAATCACATTTAGTCTAATAACTTGTCTTTAAACAAAATCAACTTAATTCAAGAACAATACAGTACTAATTATTCAACATTAACTCTTCTTAACCCCTATCCATACTGTAAGCTCATCATTTATCTCAAATGCTTCTAATCCATCCTCTCCCGTCACAAAAACAATCTCATCTGCCAATGTCTCCTCTTTAATATACGTCCCAAAATCCTCATTGACTGGCATTAATCTTTCGTCTTCTTTTATGGAGATCACTATCCTGTCCGTCACCTCAAAGTCACTTGACTTACGAAGATTCTGAATTCTATTTACCAACTCTCTTGCAATTCCCTCATATCTTAAGACATCTGTAAGAGAAGTATCTAGTGCAACTGTTAATTCTCCATCACTCGCCACTTGCCATCCTGGAATATCTTCACTAACAATCTCGAAATCTTCCAATGTCAAATCATAGGTTTCGTCTCCTACATTCAATAGAAAATGATTCGCCTTTTCTATAGCCGAAATATCATCTTGGTTTAATGCAGAAATTACTCCTACTGCAGCTTTCATATTTGGTCCGAGTCTTCTTCCTAATGTCTTGAAGTTCGGTTTAATTTTCTTTTTGATCACTCCACTCGCATCATGAACATACTCCAGTTTCTTTACATTCACTTCAGCCAAAATCAAGTCTTTTACTTTCTCTACCTGTACTTCATATTGTTCATCCAATATTGGAAGTAAAATTCGTTGAAGTGGTTGGCGAACTCTCAAGTTATCTTTCTTACGCAATGACAATACTAAAGAAGAAATACGCTGAGCATAACTCATTCGTTGCTCTAACTTCTTATCCACTTTGGAGGCATCCGATATAGGAAAGTCAACTAGGTGTACACTTTCCATTTTCTCTTTGCCACTCGCCTCATTCAAATTCCTAAACAACCAATCTCCAAAGAATGGAGCGATCGGTGCCATTAACTTCGAAATCGTTTCTAGACAAGTATACAATGTCTGATATGCCGCAATCTTGTTTTCTGAATATTCTCCTTTCCAAAAACGTCGTCTACATAATCGTACATACCAATTTGATAAATGATCTTCTACAAATCCTTGAATCATTCTAGAAGCTTTGGTCGGTTCATAATCTGCATATGCTGCATGAACATCCGCAACTAAAGAATTCAATAAGGAAATAATCCAATTATCTATTTCTGGTCTATTTTCCTTAGCAACATCATCCTCTTTGTAGGTAAATCCATCAATATTGGCATACAAAGCAAAGAAAGAGTACGTATTATATAATGTACCAAAGAATTTACGCTTTACTTCTACAATCCCTTTTTCATCAAATTTCAAATTGTCCCATGGATTCGAATTACTCATCATATACCAACGAGTAGCATCTGCTCCATGTGCATCAATTGTAGTAAAAGGGTCAACAACATTTCCTTTGGACTTAGACATTTTGATACCATCAGCATCAAGAACTAATCCATTAGAAACAACATTTTTGTACGCCACTCGATCAAATACCATTGTCGAAATAGCATGTAATGTATAGAACCATCCACGTGTTTGATCCACGCCCTCTGCAATAAAATTCGCAGGGTAGTTCATTTCAAATTTCTCTTTATTTTCAAAAGGATAATGCCATTGTGCATAAGGCATCGATCCACTATCAAACCACACATCAATCAAATCAAGCTCACGCTTCATCTCTTTTCCCGTATCACTTACTAATACTACTCCATCGATATATGGTCTATGTAAATCCTTGGGAACTTCTTGATTCAATCCCAAGGCAGAATTTGCTTTGTCAACTTCTGCTTGAAGTTCAGCTACAGAAGTAATAATCTTTTCTTCTTCTGAACCTTCTACACCTTCTTCTCCTTCTGAACGCCATATCGGCAATGGAATCCCCCAATACCTTGACCGAGACAAATTCCAATCCTGTAAGTTATCAAGCCACGCACCAAAACGTCCTGTACCCGTACTCGTCGGCTTCCAGTTGATTGTTTTATTCAACTCTGCCATTCGTTCTTTTTGGGCGGAAGCCCTAACAAACCACGAGTCAAGAGGGTAATATAAAATAGGCTTATCTGTTCTCCAACAATGTGGATAATTGTGCTCATACTTCTGAACATTGAATGCTTTATTCTCCGTTTTCAGCTTGATCGTAATATCAATATCAACAGCTCTATAATCCTCTTCATCTTTGTAATCTTTCACATACCTCCCTGCAAAATCGGTAACTTCATCAACAAACTTTCCTTGTTTATCAACTAATGTTAAGGCTCCTATTCCATTCTCTCGAGCCACTTTCATATCATCTGCACCAAATGAAGGCGCAATATGAACGATTCCTGTACCGTCTTCAGTCGATACAAAATCACCAATAATTACACGAAATGCATCGCCTTCTTCCGGTTGTACATAAGGCAACAATTGATTGTATCGAACACCGTCAAGTTCCGCTCCCGTAAATTCGTTTTCTACTCTAAAAGGAATCTTTTTATCGTCGGGAGTAAAAGCATCCATATCGAGTTCCGCTTGTTCTGGTTTAAACCATTTGCCAAGTAAATCATTCGCTAAAATGAGATTAACTCTTTCCTTTGTATATGGATTATAGGTCGCTACACGGCTATATTTTATTTTCTTACCTACAGCAAGTGCTGTATTACTTGGCAATGTCCAAGGTGTTGTCGTCCAAGCAATAAAATACACATCACCATCTGTAACACCATCATATAAAAAGGCAGTTTCAGCAGTTTTGGGCACATGAAATTGTGCAACAGCAGAAGTATCTTTTACTGATTTATAACAACCAGGCAAGTTCAATTCATGTGAAGAAAGACCAGTTCCAGCAGCAGGAGAAAAAGGTTGAATTGTATAGCCTTTGTACATTAAATCCTTATTGTACAATTGTCCTAGCAACCACCATACAGACTCTATGTAATTGTTATCAAAAGTGATATACGGATTGTCAAGATCAACCCAGTATCCCATTTTTACAGTGATATCATCCCACATATCTTTGAAACGCATGACTGTTTCACGGCAGGCTTTGTTATATCCATCAACTGAAATTTTCTTTCCTATGTCCTCTTTAGTTATTCCTAATTCTTTCTCCACTTTCAATTCTACAGGAAGTCCATGCGTATCCCAACCACCTTTTCTTTCTACACGATGACCATTCATGGTTTGGAAACGGCAGAATAAATCTTTTACCGTACGAGCCATAACATGGTGAATTCCTGGCTTCCCATTCGCTGAAGGAGGACCTTCATAAAACACAAAACTATTCTCCGTTGGTCTATTCTCGATACTCTTCTTAAACACCTTATTCTTTTCCCAAAATTCAGCAATTTCCTTGTCGATTGCTGGTAGATTCAGAGAGCTGAATGTCTTATATCCTGCCATAACTTACTGCGATTATTATTTAAGCCCACAAAGATAGAATTTATAAAATGATTTTAGGTGAATCATAAAAAAAGCTAAAATGTGTACACATTTTAGCTTTTTTTTAATCATACTATCCAACACTCTTTCCTCAGAAAAATTGCGGAATACAAACACTTTTTCGCGGAGCTCCTTTTCCTTTTTGGGGTCAACCCAAAATTATATCCATTACTCTTCTATTATAACACTTCCTTGAACCCTGATCTGTCCATTGTTCGTCATTGCTTTTGGTACAGTACCCTCAGTATTATTTTTAAATATCACTTGATCCATCGTAATAACACCATTATTCAAAATAGCTCCACCATCCGTTGGCTCATGTCCACCTTGGATAGTCATATTATAAATTTCAATTCTAGCTCCTGCTGGCACAGTGAAAATACGGTTATTTCCCCCTCCATCAACTGTTATCATTTCAGCTCCAAGACCATTTACAATATGTCCATCTTGTAAAGGAACTTCTTGATCAACGTTAACTACTTCATTCATTAATATATTCTCAAATCTTATAGTATCGCCTTGGCAAACATTTACTGCAGCATAATATAACGTTCCTTCATCATTTCCATCTTCTTTGTAAACTGATCCTCTAGATTCATATAATTCTATAGATTCAGTTACTTCTGAAATCCCATCCGATACAGTAACAGAATATATTCCAGCTTGTAAGCCAGAAATATCTTGAGTAGTTGCACCCGTACTGTAAGAGTAGGTCGGATTCGGGTTTCCACCTATTGGTGTCAAATCTATAGAACCGTCTGATAAACCTGAACAACTAGGCTCTATATGACTTACATTTAAAGACAAAAATGGATAACACAAGTCATGTGTTATACCTGATCCTATATCGCAACCTTCAAATAAAACTTGATTAGTTACACCATCTGTAATTTTATAATATCCTACAATATTTCCATTTTCACAAAGTCCATCACCGAAATCATCCGTTATTTCAATTTCGTAGCAATCATCGACAACACATATGTATTCATTCACTAATTCACCATCAGCTGTCGAATTAGTATAGATTTTTTCAAAAACAACTGCATTTGCACCATCTCGTACAATCAATGTAATATCTTCTGGCCATTGATCCATCATAAACTCAACAGCAATCAAATTTTCAGCACAATTAGCAGGATCTATGACTATTATACTACCTGATTCCGTACATCCATTATTATCAGTTACTGTTACAGAATATGTTCCGGGAACAAGATTTTCTATCGTTTGAGTAGTTCCACCATTATCCCAATTATAAGCATATGTAGGTGTTCCCCCAGTAGGGACTACAGTTGCTGTACCTCCAGAACCTGCAGGAGCATCAGTTGAACTTAAAGTAATAGCTAATACTTCGGGTTCGTTTATTACGACATTTGCTGTCTTAGTCGTTTCTCCATCATCAACTGTAACACCGTAAGTTCCAGCAGATAAATTAAATATAGTATCCGTGGACATTCCATTACTCCAATTATATGTATAGTTACCTGTTCCAGAGTTTGCTGTAACCCATGCTTTTCCATTCGATTCTCCATTACACCTAATATCTTCTTTGCTTGTTTGTATGGTCAAAACATTGGGATCTGGTACTATTAATGTTGGATCTTCAAGTACAGCATAAGTAGTTACTCCATTTACAAGAATTTCGGCAGTATTGGGAATTGATAATTGTTGGTTATCTATTAATACATCATCTATATACCAACCAAGTCCACCAACTGCTTGATCACAATTCATTTGAAATCTAATTAAAGAAGGACCTACAAACGAAGACAAGTCAACAGTTGACGTAATAAATCCATTACTATTCCCACTAAATGCTGGCCGTGAATTATTGATGGTACTGTTATAACCATTGGATATAAAATGATCTTCTAAGTCCGTCCATGAGGCACCATTATCTTGAGAAATTTCAACAACTCCACCATCCCATGTTACTTCTGTATCATAAAAGTGCGTAAAACTTAATTCTGAATCTTCAGAAACCTGTAAAGTAACAGCGGTAACTAAATTAGCAATTGAAGTTGAAGTTACATCAGATGCAAACCAAGAAGTTGATCCACTACTAGATTCGTCGGTCGTTAAGCCGAAAGATGAATTTCCAGTATTGGAAGTATTCCATTGAGAAGATCCACTTTCCATATCATCGACAAAATCACTAACATCAGCTGAAGTATTTGGGTCAACTTGTACAATAAAAGATACTGTTTTAGCTGCATTTAAAGGAAGGTCAAAGGCAGGAAATGAAACTATTCCTCCACCTTCAGATCCTCCATCAGAAGCAGAAACAAAAATTGTGTTTTCTGGTAAAGGATCACTTATTATTAATCCTGATTGAGTACCTTCTGTATTATTAGTAGCAGTAATTGTATATTCAATATTTCCACCTGGTTCAGAAACAGATACATCTGCTGTTTTTTCTAAGCCAACGATACAAGATCCTGGCATATCAAATGCTTCTATACCATCAGCGCGACTACCCGTACTACCTTGAGATGCACTTACTCCAAGTCCTCTATCTGCAAAGGCTTGCCATATCAAACATTGATTAGCTCCTCCATACAAAGCAACATCAGCTGCTAGAATTGCATCTCTACCATCTACGAATCCAGGACTACAAGGTTGCAATTTCAAACCTTCTGTCACTAATTGCATAGCAATATTGTTTCCACCAGTACCATTGTATAAGTCTGAATCAAATCCGTATACATCAATCAAAGCCCATGTCATATCCCATAACATTGTTGCCCATACTGATCCTACTCCGTGTGGTACCGATTCTGTTTTTATATCATCATAAGTAAAAGGGTTTTCATTCGTATCAGTTGTATACGGATGAGATCTAATTCCAGCTCCATTCGAACCTTGAGCAAAAAGATAATTACCTACAGGTCTAAGATCTTCTGCATTATCATTTGGTTCAATTGTCATAATTAATCCATAATAGTCTGACCAACCTTCGCCCATTTGCTCTTGATTATTAAGACAACCTGAATTAGCAGGCCCTCCGGTTAATCGGATAGAAATTCCATGAGCATATTCATGAACTACTACAAGGTTATCTAAATCTCCATCATTTCCATTACATAAATACATTTGTATTCTTGGATTAGAACCATCGGCAGGAGTTGACATATTTGCATTACATGTTCCTGAACCATCTTGTGCTTCAGCTTGTACATAATCACTGTCATTTCCTTGAGCTCCATAGTTTTCTTCTTGAAAATTCCCAGAAGCTTCATCAAAACCATAAATTTGCCAGACATCATGTATGATGTTACACCAATAAAATAGATTTACAAGAGCTCCTTCCTGATTATTAGCAGGATTTCCATTTGTATCAATATCATAAAGAAATTCAAGATTAGCTCCTCCATCTGCTCTGGCAGCATTTCCTCCTGTAGGGCTATTTGTATTGTCATTATCCAAATAACTGTCGACATTATTACCTCTAGTGTGCGTAAAGTCAGTCCCATTAAAATTGTGCCATCCATTAGGAGAAGCGGCAGGATTCAGTAGCCAAGGTGAAGTAACATCTGTTTGTCCACCGTCATAAGGACTTGCAAGAGGTTGTTCATAAACTCTATACTGATTTGGTGCTAGAAAATTATTTGAATTTTCTTTAGTAGATGATTTAGGTAGCGGAGTATGTTCTTTTGTACATGCTTTATGGTCATGTTCAGTATTTCCTTCGCTTTCCCAACTACAATAAACCGTGTAATTAAGTTCTTTCACAATTATCCCTGTATTAGCTTCCACTAAAAACTCAAAGTAATCTGGTGAATTGACATCGTCAATTGTAACAATACGTCCTAACAATAAGTCACTTTTTCCAGAAATATAATATACTAACCTTGTTTGAATTACACTTTGTGATAAAGAAGAAGCGGTTGCTAATTGTTTGCTATTTCTAAAAGGTTCAGAGCTTAAAATCTCAATATCTCCTTCATATGTATATGCTTTTTGACCAGCTATTTTTACTAAGGATTCTTCTAGAGATATAGCATTTCGTCTATCGACTTTATAATTTTCTAGATTACTAAAGAGCCCAGACGCATCAAAAGTCAATTGACCTGATTTTCCATGAATTGCTGCATAAGAATCATAAATCTCAATTCCATCAATCGCCTGCTTTAAATAAGCATGGTGCATGCCTTTTGAAACATAATTATCAGTAATTAAAACTTGATCTATGTCTAGTTGAGATAAGTTGAATTTATCAAGATCTCGTTCTAAGACAGTTTTAATTTCTGTTATTTCTAACTGTGCATTAGCTATCAAAGAAAAAGAGAAAAAGAATGTAACAAGAGCAAATCTTACCACCTGATGAAACATATTTTGTGCTTGTGTAGTAGTATTCAAAAGAATAATATTTAGAATTTAAATTACAAGTGAGCTAAAAGGCAATATATAAGTATGCCTGTAAATAGAAAAGCAATTGTGCGACATTAGGACACATAAAGCCTTGATTATCTTTCCCAAAAATAGTCAAAATAAGCAATTATGACAATAAGGATTTTATTAAAACATTAACGTCTAAAGACACAACATATCTTTCCGTTTTCTCTTCTATAAAGACAAAATTATTTTAACATAATAAGAAGAACTTAAAGGTTAAATAAATTAAGCGAAACTCGTTTTGAGGGCCAACAGAATAAACTGGCTCGGTTTTTGCATAATTATAAGATATACAGGCTAATATGAATTATTGTAAAATATAATATGTATTGGGTTGACAATATCAATAGTATAATGTACCTTTGCGGTACGAAAACAAAAAGCAAGCAAATTGTAATTTTAAGATATAATATTTCTTTTATTTTAAAAAAACAAAATTATATTAGGCAAACCCCCTGGGTCCTTAACCAATAGATTAAGTATATCTCCTATGAACAGAATAAATACTTATATAAATACACTAATGCTCGCATTGGTCTTTGCTTTTACAGCAAATGCTAATACGTCATTTTTTTCGGTCAATGACAAGTTCAGTGACCAAGAGATTGAATCTCAGATACTTCAATTAAGTGCTGATATTAATCTAGTATACAATAGTGAAGTTAAAACACTTATAAATACTTATATATCGGCAGGCAGAAAAAATACTGAAGTTATTCTAAGTCGTTCTCAATACTACTTTCCATTGATGGAAAAGCTTATTGAAGAACATCAACTACCTGAAGAGTTAAAATATCTTTCAGTAATAGAGTCTGGCTTACGCCCAAAAGTAAAATCGAGTGTTGGAGCTACTGGATTGTGGCAATTCATGAGTTCTACAGCTAAGCAATACAACCTTCGCATCCACTCAACAGTGGACGATAGAAAAGATGTTAAAAAATCTACAGAAGCAGCAATGCTTTATTTAGCCGATCTATATGACAGGTTTGGAGATTGGACCCTTGCTTTAGCTGCTTATAACTGTGGCCCAGGAAACATAAACAAAGCGATTCGTAAAAGTGGTGGGAAAAAAGACTTTTGGGAAATACGAAAGTATTTACCCAAAGAAACAAGAAGATATCTTCCTAAACTTATTGCTACTATTTATGTAATGAACCATTTTGAGTCTTATGGTTTAACTGATAAGTCTCAAAAATTTAGTGAACATAATGCCTTCGGCCTTGCACAAATTTTTTCTAAGACATCGTTTGATCATATTAGTAAAAATAGTGGATTGACAATAAAAGAACTTCAAAAATACAATCCTTCTTATTCTCAGAATTATATTCCTGCTTCAACAAATGGTAATAATTTAATTATGCCTGAAACATACTTGCTTACTTACCTACAGAATAAGCAAATGATGCAAAATCTGAAAGATGTTTTTTATTTAAAAAGTGCTATTGTTAGAATGCCTCAAAAATTTGTAGAACCTATAAAAGTAGAGAGAGAATCTTTAGCTGTAGAATTGCTAAATCGAATTGACCTTGAATTATTGGATGTTGAAAATCCAACATTAAAAGTGGAACATAAACCTTTATTCTCCTATTCAACGGATATTGAAAAAACATATCGATTACGAAAGAGACAAACACTAGCTGTTTTCATCGAAGAAAATAAAATTGACAGCTCTTTATATAATATTTCTGTGAACCAAGAGGGAGTTGTTCGATTATTCAAAAAGTAGGAGATTACGTTTTTCTTTATCTTGTGGTAAATTTTAAGCATTGAAGAATATTTTCGGAAAAGCAGAAGCTGCAAGGTTTTTTATTCAAAATAAGATTGGAGTAACACGTCTAGATTCTTGTATTATTACAGGAACAGGCTTAGGGAGTATCTGGGAAGAAATGAACGTTTTATATGAAATTTCATATTCAGACATTCCACACTTTCCTACTAATACTGTACAATCTCATTCTGGAACCTTATATATATGCGCATACGAAAATAAGAATGTCGCTATTTTATCAGGACGTTTTCATACGTATGAAGGCTATGATGCATCTGAAGTTTCTTTTCCAGTTCGAGTAATGTCAGCCTTAGGAATAACTAAAATTTTAATAACCAATGTTGCTGGAGGTTTAAATTCAAGCTTTAGCGCTGGATCGATTGTCCTGCTTTCAGATCACATTAACATTCAACCTAGTCATCCTTTAAATGGGTTTAACGATGATAGATTAGGGGTGAGATTTCCAGATATGCTGCATACTTATGATGAAGAATCGATTAATAATCTTAAGGCTTTCGCCCAAAAACAAAACATAGACATTCATTCTGGTGTGTACTTGGCTCTCCAAGGACCAAGTCTTGAAACTCCAGCTGAGTATGAATATTTACATACGATAGGCGCAGATTTAGTAGGAATGTCTACGATTCCAGAAGTGATAACGGCAATACATAGTGGACTAAAAGTTACTGGAATCTCAGTTGTTTCAAATGTTTGTTATCCGATAGAATCAATAACAGAAACAACAGTAGAAGAAGTAATTGCAGTAGCGAAGGCGTCAATACCTTCGCTAAGCAAATTATGTCTTAAATGGATTACATTGTAATCTATGAATCTTGTTTAGCAAATACTTGACGCATTAAGTCAGTTGTTCTTGCTGATGCATTCTTTCTAATATTTACTTCTTCTTTCTCAATTCGATCGAATAGAGCAACTAAGGCTTTTTTAGTAATATAATCCTGTAATTTCGGGTTTAACTTTTTAACAAAAGGAATGCTATTATACTTCGTTACAGCATCTGTCCAATAGTCAATTGCACCAAATTTATTTAATGAATTTACAATTACAGGCTCGAATTCTCCATACAAAGAATTATATGTTGTTCTATTTAAGTAACTAGTTGCTGCATTGTTTTCACCCATCAAAATATCTAGAGCGTCAGTAATAGTCATACTTGTAATCGCATTCGTAAATATAGGAGTTGCTTTTTTCATTGCATCTTCAGCACTTCTATTGATTCGCGTTATTATTTCTTTTTCTACTTGATCAAATCCTGGAATAAATTTGAGTTTTTCAACTACTGTTGCAGCTTCAGCAGGTAAAGGAATTTTATATTGAGATCCTAGGAAACCATCAGTTGCTGCTAATCTGTTTACCCCAGTTTTAACACCTTTATCCAGTGCTTGTTTTAATGCCTTAGCAATATCGTCATTGCTTAAAACGGTTTGTGCACCGGCTTCTAAAATTCTAGCAAGTGTTGCTTGGTCACAAGAACTAAATGTGAATGAGAAAAGGACTGCACATAGAATTAGTATTCTGTTCATAATTACTTTTTTTATATAACTGAAAGTATTTACAAAATTGTATTAATTAAATCTTAATTGTAGTAAATCCTAGAAAAATTAACTAAATATTGCTAATTTTTTAATGCTACTAAATTACACAACTTAACAATAGAAGTAGTTTCAGTACATTTTTTTGTATTAAATATATTGATATATATGCTGGTATTTAATGAAGTAAATGAGTAGACGCACTTTTTTAGATGCTTACTTATCAAGTAACATATTTAGTGCTACTAAATCGTGAAACCTAACATTCACAGACCTTACAGAACTATTTTTTGTATTACTAATTTTAATATGTTTAGCTTTTTACTAAAGTATTCTGAATAAAACTTTGAGCTTATTATCTTAGAAAAGACCAAGGAATTTTAAGTACTACTAAACTCTGAAACCTATACTATCACTTATCTACAAAAATATTTTTTGCATTACAACTAATAGAACCTACTTTAAATCCCCTGAAATTATTAAAGGAAAATCAATTTATTTACCTCTCTTTTGTTATTGTTCCAGTAGGAAGTTTTTCCAATGTTGTTGTCATTTCTTGAACCTCTTCAGTGTCTTTAATCGTAAGTTCTAAAATATACATTCCTAAACTGCCGTATGAATAATTAAGTAATTCAGATTCAACTCCCAGTCTCAACTTTGCTCCAACATAATCTAGTGATGTAGAATAAAAACTAATGTCATCTACTTCATAGAAAGTAAAAAGCTCACTTTCTTCTCCTTGTACTTCTATCCAAAAGGTGTAACGCCAACCATCTTTTAAGTTTGGTAAATTGAATAAGCTCTCCTCAGATTCTTCGAAAGAAATTATTTGATTATATGAATCATCACTAAAGAGTATTGATCCTGATACGCCTGAAAAATCAGCTGCAATCGGGTAGGTTTTTACGTCAGATTGATCATTACTTGTAAATCGGGCGCCTATTATTTCATTTTCTCCTGGCTTCGTAACAATTTCATTACTATCTTCTATTGTCACTAGAATTTCATTTGCATCAGCTATAATTTGAGATTGTGGTGCTGCCGCCAATCTAAATATCCTATCATCACCCGAATTAAATGTTGTAACTAATCTAGTGTTGGAATTTTCAAAAATCCACATTTTATATTCAAAGGGATCAGGCAATTGTGGAAGCTCTTCAATAATACCAGTTATACCAGAATAATCATCATCTGTATTGGACATATTATTACAAGAGAACAATGATATTGTTATTAGAAAAACTAACCAGATAACGCGTTCATCCATTAATGTAGATTCAAAATTGAATAGCTTCATAATTCCGTATTTACCTATTATACGGCAAAATCCATTCCAATTTTAGTTCCTAGCTAAAAATGGAATGGATAAAAAAACTACTTACTTACTTATATCTATTAGACACTTATTCCTAGATCCTACCCCTATTCAACATTTTTCCCTTCCCAATCTTTAATGATATTTAACACGAATTTTCCACTTTCCGATAACCATTCATCATAATTCTGATGAACACCACTTTTTGCTTTAAAAATACTAGCCCCTTCATCCTTATCGCACACTGACCAGTTACAATGTGATAATTTATTTTCACTCAAAAAACCCATCCATTCTCTCACTGATTTTTCATCAATTTCACCATCTCCTGATGCTTCAATACTCCCCCATTCTGACACAAACAATGGCACCCCATTATCAATTGCTTTTTGAGCCTTCATGCGTAAGTCATCCTTATGAGTCGCAGCATAAAAATGCAAAACATAGGCTACATTGATATCTTCTATTTCATTTCCAATAACACGATCCACATCTTGTGACCAATTCGGTGTCCCTACTAAAATTAAATTGTTAGGATCGTTTTTACGGATTGTTTTGATTACCCTTTCCGAATATGGTTTTAATATTGTGTCCCAACTCACGTTTAATGGCTCATTGTATATTTCATAAATAATATGATCTGAATGTCCATATTTTCTTGAAATTGAATCAAAGAACGAATGAGCATACTCTTCATAATCTTCAGCATGGTGAGAATGAAAGTCTACAATTACATAGATATCATTCTTTATAGCAGCATCAATTACTTTCTCAGCTTTTGCAAGAGTCCCATTGGGATTTTCAACATATCCACCTTGTTTATCAATTGCCATAGCGGCTCGGACAATCTTTGTATTCCATCTTTCAACTAAATAGTCTACTGTGCTTTCTTCGTAAAACTTTTCTCCTTCCCATCCGTCGTTACTCCAGAAAAAAGACATTCCTGCAAAAGAAACTGCTTCCTTATTCTCATTAATTATTTTTTCACCAGAAACTTTAAGAAGCCCATGTTTTCCAACGACCCCTTGGGGTTGGCAACTAATAGTACAAATTATCAAACTTAATAGCAAAGCGGAAAAACCCTTCATATCTTAAAGTATTATTTGTAAATAAAAATAGGAGATGCATCACTAAAGATACATCTCCTATTTAAATTTTAATCTTAATATCTAGTCTCTATTCAAAACAGCTAATAACCTCAACACTTCAATATATATCCATACTAAAGTAGCTAATAAAGCCATTCCTGAATACCATTCATAGTACTTGGGTAAATTCTTTTTCTCAGCCTGCTCGATAAAATCGAAATCAAGCAATAAATTCAGAGATGCAATAATTATAATCCCTATGGATAAAGCTATCCCCAACGTCGAACCTGTATGCAATACAGGAATGCTAATTCCAAAAAAGCTTAAAACGAACGATAACATATATACAATGAATATCCCTCCCGTTGCTACAATAATTATTGATTTAAATTTTTCTGTCACCTTGATCAAACCTGTTCGATAACAAACAATCATTACTAGTAAAATACTTATTGTAATCAGAATAGCTTTAAATACTAAGCCTCCTTCTATGCCTCCATATAGAGCTGAAACTCCTCCTACAAGTAAGCCTTCAAATGCTGCATATATAGGCGCTGTTATATTAGCAATATGTGGTTTCCACATAGTAACAAAATACAATACTAAACCTCCGAAAAGACCACCAAATATCATAATAGTACTAGGATTAGCATATGAAAACAACGATGTCATTAACATTATACCTACAAGTAAAGTTGATTTATTTATTGCCCCTTCTTTTGTCATGTAATCATTACCTGACATTGAAATGGTTCTTGTTTGTGTTTTTATCCTGTCTTCATTGAATAAAGGATTACTTGATTTTTCATACATAATTTACTTCTTTATATAGTTTTAAACAGTTTTACGTGCTTTTCAGTTCTTTCAATTTGTTAATGTTCAGCTAAATTCTAACAATACTACATTAATTTAGATGAATGAAAAAAGTATATCGATTAATTACTGTATTTTTCAATAGCCGCTCTAATCATTTCTCTTCTATTTTCAGGGCTAGGGTGCGTACTCTGAAATTCAGGAACACTTCTTCCACCACTTGCTTCTTCTAGAACGTCCATTACTTTTATTAATTCCTCAGGTTTATAACCTGCTTCTATCATCATCTGCACACCATAATCATCACTTTCAAGTTCTTGATCTCTACCATACTTCATACTTGAATATTGTCCTATTACATTAGCAATTTGAGCCATAGACTGATCACCACCTGTACCTATCATTACACTTTGAATAAGACCTTGAATAAAACCTGTTTTTGCCATTCGTTCTGCACCATGTCTGTGAATAACGTGTCCTATCTCATGACCTATTACACCTGCTAACTGATCTTCTGTACTTAGTCGTTGAAATAATGCTTGTGTAATAAAAACTTGCCCACCTGGAAGTGCAAAAGCATTCACAGTTTGTGCATCAGCTAATAAGTGAAAATCAAATTTATAATCACTGTTTGCTACATCATTTATACTATTTACAAGTCTGTAACCTATATTATCAATTAATTCTTGTGCTCTTTTATCCGGATGTAGTCCACCGTGTTGTCGAACCATAGGGTCTAGACTTTGCAGTCCAAGTTGAACCTCTTCATCAATAGTCCACTGTACTCTTTGAGATTCGCCTGTAATGGTGTTTTCTTGAACATTCGTAAAATACTTAAATGCCTGGTATCCCGCCATACAAAGACCTATGATAAGGAAAAGTTTAAATCTACCCGTTCCACCACCTCGACCTCTACGACTGTAGGCATTGCCAGTACCACCATAATATCTTCTTGTTGCCATTTTATTCTTTAATTTTTAGTTAATTAAGTGATACTCCTAGTATTGCAACTATCATTGCAAGTGAAGAAAACCAAATTGCATAATCAATGTCAGGAATTCTATTGATTAATAAGCATACGATTACTACTGGAATACATGCAATAGAAATCAACAAGAATGTTAAAACTAATGACATTAATATCATTCTTCCTGTAGACACTTCATCAATTGCAACTCCGAAACTCGCCGGGAGTAAAACCATCCAAAATGCAATAAATATACCTGCTAACATGAACCAACTTTGTGGATCCATGCGAAAATCAAAAACTCGTTTCGCTTCTTTTTCTTGAGTCATTATAAATTAGTTTTTAGTTAATTGAGATTAAACTTCCCATTCTTTGGATGAAATATAAACAGTTCCTTTGAAATGAGAGATTAAATCTTTGTTTTGATTTAATACATCAACGGAAAAAGTTGAAATTCTGTTCCCTTTATTTATTTTTTGGGCTCGAGCCCAAAGTATATCACCTGTTTGCACTTTCGCTAAGTGGGTAATCGAACTATCCACAGATACGGCATGTCTACCATAACTGTTGCTCAAAAAAGCAAAGGCTGAATCTGCTAAAGCGTAACTTATTCCACCGTGAGTAATTGAAAACCCATTGTTCATTTCTTCTCGCACATTCATTTTTACTAGAACTGTGTCTTTCTTGTATTCTACTAATTCTATTCCTAGCCAATTAGAAAAAGAATCATTTTCTAACATTGTCCGAATAATTTTTTGCCCTTTATCCATTGTTAAATGTTGTATTGGAATTAGCCATTCTCCTTAATAATGGACAGCATCGATATCTATCTTCTCTATAAAAATCATATAGCTTATCGATTTCATTAACCACATTTTTTATCCCCATCTCATCCGCCCACGTTAACATTCCTTTGGGGTAATTAACTCCTTTCAATGCTGCGCTGTCTATATCTTCCACGGTAGCAATTCCTTGAAATAAAGTGTCAGCCGATTCATTGATTAACATAAATAATATTCGTAGAAATATTTCTTCATGTAGTGCCGCATCACCTGAACCTTCTGGGATGACCCTATCTTTACCATTATATGTATAAAAGCCTTTGCCAGTTTTCCTTCCTAACCATCCTGCCTCTACTAAATTCTTTTGACTGTGCGAAGGTTTATATCTTGGGTCGTAGTAAAAAGCTTTGAAAACAGATTCTGTAACAGCATAATTCACATCATGTCCTATAAAGTCCATTAATGTAAAAGGGCCCATTCTAAATCCACCAACTTCTGTCATTGCCTTATCAATATCTGTAGGATTTGCTATTCCTTCATCAAGTATTCGCAAAGCTTCACTATAGAATGGCCTAGCAATTTTATTTACAATAAATCCTGGAGTATCTTTGGCAATTACGGGCACCTTAAGCCAATTTTCCATTAAGGTTTTTACTTTGCTAACGAATGATTCATTTGTTTGAAGTGCCGGTATAATTTCAACCAATTTCATCAAAGGAACAGGATTGAAAAAATGTAGCCCCAGCAGTCTTTCTGGCTTTTCCATAGAGCTTGCTATCGAAGTAATAGAAAGGGAAGAAGTATTAGAAGCAAGTATGGTGTCCTTTGATACAATTTCTTCTAATTGATTGAAAATTTTTTTCTTTAAGTCAATATTCTCTATAACTGCTTCAATAACTAGACCACAACTTTCAAATGCCGACATTTCACTTACACAAAATATTCTAGATATAGATGTTTTCGCTTCTATATCATCAATCCTACCTTTTTCAACTAAACGATTTATCATTTTTTGGATGAATCCAAAAGCATTCTTTAATGTCTCTTGATTAATATCAAACAAAATAACTTCGTGTCCATGTAAAGCTGCATGTTGGGCAATTCCTCTACCCATTGAACCTGCACCTACAACTCCTATTTTCATCATTCTAATTTCCTTTAAATTCTGGTTTTCGTTTTTCTATAAAAGCTGCAACACCTTCCTTGTAATCATTGGTTTGACTTGCCTTTAACTGTTCATCTCTTTCCATATCCAATTGAGTATCTAGCGTATTATGCATAGATTGTTGAAGCATCATTTTAGTTTTCCCCAATGCGTAAGTAGGCATGTTTGATAACTTTTGGGCGAAAGCCCTACATCCTTCTTCAAACTCTTCTATTGTAAAAACTTTGTAAACTACTCCTGCTGCTTTAGCTTCTTCAGCTGATAATTTATCCCCTGTCATCATCAATGCTAATGCCCTATGATAACCTAATAAACGCGGAAGAGTATACGTTCCTCCACTATCCGGAATAAGTCCAATTTTACTAAACGCTTGTATAAAAGAAACTTTTTCATGTGCTAAAACAATGTCACATGCAAATGCAATATTAGCTCCTGCACCAGCAGCTACACCATTTACTGCCGCAATTACTGGCTTTTCAAGTTGACGAATCTTTCTGACAATCGGATTGTAATGCTCCCCTACTATTCTTTTTAAACCATCAGCTGGTGCTGCTGTAACTTCTTTTAGATCCTGTCCCGCACAGAAAGCCTTTCCTGTGCCTGTTATCATCACTGCACGTACATCATTTGATTGACACTTGTCCAAACACGACTGAAAGTCCAGCGCCATTTGTCTTATAAAACTATTGAATTTATCAGGTCGATTCATGCGAATTATCGCCAATCCTCCATGTTGCTCAAATACTATATTTTCCATTTTAATCATTGAAATGGAAAGATAGCATTTTCAAATAACATAGCTCACTTGTTACTTACTACTTGTGAAATGGGATTGACATTTTAGGCACTAGTTGTTTATAGGAATCGTTCCTAGCCCACTGAATTTACCTATCTCAAATTCAGAAAAATCTTGTTTTGCTCGGAATCCATAGCCATAACTGGTATCTTTTTCAGCTGGCTGAGTTATTCTAACGAATTTATCTGTATAAATTAATTCATCTTTTTCACTCCATAACAATTCGCTGGTTTCTAACTTATCCCCATCAGCATTATACAACACAACACTATCTCGAGCAATCATCGATCCTTTTCTATCATTTCTTATCGCATATTTCGAAATCAACCAGCTGGAAGGAACTTCATTATTATCATAGAACTCAACATCAATTCCCTCAGGGAATTCCGTCATATTATCGTTCTCTTCTTTGAATTTTTTTAGAACATCATAATTCAATTTTACTCGAATCTTAGCAGAATCGCTATATAGTAAATAGCCATCAAACGCATATTCAGCATTGACTTCTTCCTCTGGAAATAATTCAGCAATTTCTTTTTCTTTTGTAACACAAGAAATCAAAAGAATACAAGTAAAAAACAAGATACATCTTATCATCTGTTAAGAGTTACCGTTCCTTTATACTCTACTGTAACGTTATCTATAAATGTTACTTCTGCATACCAAGCGTAGACGCCTTGCATTGCTTGACTGTCATTAAACATACCATTCCATCCTTGAGTAGGATTATTTAATTCAAGATCTATTCCTTCATAAACTCTATTCCCCCATCTATCATAAATCCTCAATAAATCAAGACTTTTTCCAGCTCTATTTGTGAAAATGGTAAAAATATCATTTAAGGCATCATCATTGGGAGTAAAAACATTCGGCTCATAAATAGGCCTTTCAAGTTTAACTCTTACTGTAACATCGTCAAAAGTCATACATCCATCTTCTGTCGTTACCTTTAAAGTATATACAGTAGTTCCTGGAGGTATAATTTCTGGATTGGGACAATCGAAACATGACATTGTACTATCAACTGGAACCGAAGACCAGGATAAAATTACATTTGCTGATGGAGGATCAAAACTTCCTTCTAACTCTGTACCAAAACCTAGTATGGCTGTCTTATCTGGACCAGCATTTGCAAGAACTGGATCTGGCTCACCTATGACTACTAAAATAGAATCAAAACAACCTTTTATATCTTGTACATTAATTTGATAAGTACCTGCAGAAAGTTCATCGTATGATCCATTTAGTGTTAACTCATCGTTCTTATTAATTTCGAATTCATATTCGGGCGAACCTCCACTACCTTCTACAATGAATGATCCATCGGAAAATCCAGGACAAGAAACGTCTTGTTGATCAAGTAAATCAATCTCTATATCAAATAAATCATTACAACAAGGTTCTGCTTCCAATGGTAAAACCTCAGTAACTACGCACCCTTTGTCTGTTTCTACAGTAAGTACAATGAATTTTTCACCAAACTTCTCATAAATTACAGGAGGAGGATTTTCAGAAGTAGAACTCCCAGGAATTGCTCTTTCACCGAAATCCCACTCATAACTAATTATATCAATTTGAGGAGGAGAAGTACTGGTATTTATAATTTGAAATTCTTGATCACATGCAAGACCACTTTCAGGTATAATCATAAAATCTGGGTCGGGGCCCAAAAATTCTCCTGTTCCACCCCATTCCATACCAAATCCCACTCCACTACTTGTAAAGTTGTTAATCATTAATGCATATGATTGTCCTTCTACCATATCGATAAATTGGACAAAGCCATCTTCTCCAGAATCACAATTTAAATCTTCAACTAAATCGGTACTTTCCAAATTTAAACCTGTAGGTCCTTGACAAGCTGTTGCCATACAACGAATGGCTGTTTTATCACAATTATCAATATCTACAATCTCATATAAAACGAAATCAATATCATCGGTCGCTTTTAGTGGTGTAATTGTAAAAGTTAATGTACCATCATTCGCTGCCGTCCATTTAAACCATGTGGATTGATTTTCACTAAGAAATCCTCCTGTACCTAAACATGTTCCATTTGCTTCATCCGGATCATCTCCTGCACCTGAAATTGCTTGAACTACAAATGGAGATTTATCACACAAAACAGCTCCCGTAATACAATCTTGACCTGGTTCTTTTGGAGGATTATAGTTGTTGATACACAAACTAAAAGTCCCTTGAGAATTAGCTTGACCATTTATTCTTATATAATACGTTTGTCCTATTACCAATCCAGTTTCGAACATATTAATTGTTCCTGTGCCTGTTTCGCAATTTACTTCATTAAGCGTTCCTCCACAATCTCCAAAGTACAAAGCAACCTGCATTGCTAATATGTCATTGTTTTGAACGGCTCCATCTACAACAATATTTACAGCTAAAGCAAAAGCAGTAAATTCCATCCAAATGTCATTGTCATTGTTTGTCCAACATGACGCCGCTCCATATCCAGAAGCACCAACACCCTCATTATTGAATTGTGCATTTTCAGAGCACCAATCAATAGGATCTTGAATCACAAATGGATCATCGCAATCAGTAAATTCAATTTGGGCGAAAGCCAAAAAAGTAGTTAAAAGAAAGAACAGACTTAATAATATTCTCATTAGCGATTGTTTTACACTTAAACGCAATTAATGCGAAATGTGTTTGACAAAATTACGTAGAAGTACTCTAAAGTATATTATTTGGGACTGTTTTTCAATAAAAGAGTCGAAATTGACAAATAATTAACGCAAGAAAATCTTATAAGACCTATTGTTATCAATAGTAATAACATAATAACCAGAAATAAAATTTAAAGGAATTTCAGTTCCATTTCCTGTCATAACTTCATTTCCAGATGTATTATAAATTCGAAAAGATTCTTCTTTATCCGAATTAAATAAGAGAATATCTCCCACATGAAACACTTGTCTGTTAATTAGCATTGGAAGCTCTTCAATTGTTATAGAGCTTGTAGATTGGCAGTTATTATCAATTAACCATTGAAATCCGGTATTAAGAACATTTAACTGATCTGGAAAATCAATTGTATGTCCAACAGGTGATAATAAATTAGTTTCTACACATGCTTCTGCCGCAATTAATGCATCTCGAATGGGATAAAACCGTGTACCTGGATCATCCAAACTACCATGAATTATATAAAAAGGTAGTTTTTCAACTTCATTAATAAGATTTCCTACAACAGATAAATCTACTGCTGCACCAATTGGCATAAATCCTTTAAATTTTGACTTATTGCTTAGACCATAAGTATACACCGTTCTAGCTCCCCAAGAAAATCCAACTAAGTACATATTATCCATATCCAAGTTATACTCAAGAGCAACCTGATCAATTAAAAAAGTAGTGAAAGATGTGTCGATATCGTCATCAATCTGTCCATCTATTCCTCCATCAGGGCATATTACTATCGTATTATTTAACTCTGCTAGTTCGCTAAGTTCCTCAGCCCAGGATTCTGCATCCCAATTAGCCGTATTCCAAGGATGAAGTCCTACAATAACTTTACTTGGAATGCTTTCATCATATTGTGTAGGAATATATAGCGCATATTTTTTTTCTGGATCAGTTTGAAAATCATATGTTCCAGTAATGATTTGTGCGTGCATCGAAGAAAAAGTAAAAAGCAGAAAGATTAAAATTCTCATTGTAAATAAATTGAAGAGTAAAAGTAATTTAAATGAGATAGATAAATATTCAAACTGCGGACAGTTGAACCTGAATTGTGTAAGCTAAAAGCAGCTAGATATTATTTTATAATCCTTAATATGGGATTTAAACTTAGATTGATAATATTGAAAAGAATAGATTTATATAATTTTCACATCTTTACTTATCTAAAAAAGAAAATATGCAATTACTAAAAGACAAAGTAGCAATAATAACGGGTGGTTCAAGAGGAATAGGTAAATCAATGGTTGAAGATTTCGTTGCACAAGGTGCACATGTAGCTTTTACCTACAGGTCCTCAGCTGATGAAGCGAACGCTATTGCTGCAGCATTAAATTCTGAGGAGACTAAAGTCATTGCTTATAAATCAGATGCTTCAGATTATACAGAATCAGAGGCTTTTGTAAAGCAAGTTCTTGCAGATTTTGGAAAGATTGACATTTTAGTAAATAATGCGGGTATAACAAGTGATACTCTATTATTGAGGATGGGAGAAGAACAATGGGATAAAGTAATTAATGTTAATCTAAAATCAGTGTTCAATTTAAGTAAACATGCAATGAGGCCAATGCTCCGTGCAAGAACAGGCTCAATCATTCATATCAGTTCAGTTGTTGGCGTATTTGGCAATGCTGGACAAGCAAATTATGCCGCTTCCAAGGCAGGTGTAATAGGATTCAGTAAATCACTTGCTAAAGAAATAGGATCAAGAGGTATAAGATCCAATGTAATAGCTCCAGGTTTTATAGAAACAGACATGACTCATGTCTTAGATGAAAAAACTAAAGAAACCTTTATGGCAAATATTCCATTGAAAGCATTAGGAAAAGGAAAAGATGTATCTAATGCTGCGATTTTTTTAGGCTCTGATATGTCAACATATGTAACAGGTCAAGTCTTAAGTGTATGCGGTGGAATGAACATGTAAATTTAAAAGGGTTTTTAGTAGCAATCGTTTCTTCAACTTGTTTTCTATTTTTTACTTGTAACACAGTAAAAAAAGCAAGTTTAGTTCAAGCTAACAATAATAATACTCATAAGGTAGCGCTAAGTTATATTGAAGAATTTCAAGATACTCAAGATATTCAGCAAAGAAAACTCAAAAGGGAATGCAAGTCTGTTGATAATTTTTATTATGATTCAAAGTATCCGTTTCTTCATCAAAAAAAGAGAATTCGAGTTAATTTTCATTTTATAAATTCTATAGACAGCTCACACAATTTTAATCCAGACAAAGGTGTCAAGTTTGCCAAAGAACTTATATACTATGCTAATGGCAAATTAAGGGATAATGTAGCAATGAATTTACCTGAAGGGAATAATACTCCCGTCGACCCTGTGCCTTTTCGCTACAGACTAACACCCAATCCTGATATTCCAGGAGATGATGGTATATATTTTCATTATGTTGACGAACCATTTTTTGTAAATCATGGAAAAAATGCAAACAATTATGATCGAAAATTAATCAATGAATTGGCTATAAATAAAGATACAATACTTAACATCTTCTACATGGTTCATCATCCGGATAGTGCAAAGATTAAAACATACCGTGCTAAACCTGCAGGAATTGCACTAGGGCATACTGTCAAACTAGGTGTAAATGGTAGTAAAAAAGTAAATCCTTGGACGCACGCAGGTCTGTTAAATCATGAAATTGGACATGTTTTGAGCTTAAGCCACGCGTGGATAAAAAATGATGGATGTGATGATACACCTAAACACCCCAATTGCTGGAACAAAGGACCAGACCCCTGTGATGGTGCTGTTTCAAATAATGTAATGGATTATAACTCAATACAAATGGCCTATTCTCCTTGCCAAATTGCAAAAACATATCAATTAATGATGAACGAGAAATCATCAAAAAGAGACCTTGTAATAAAAGAATGGTGTTCGTTTGATAAATCAAAGACTGTAATGATAAAGGATACACAATCATGGAGCAGACCAGTTGATATTTATGGAGACATCATTATTGAACCAAATGGATACCTAATTAGTAACTGTAGCATTAACATGCCCCATAATTCAAAGATAGAAGTTAAAGGAGGCGGTACATTATTATTGAATAATGCAACAATAAAAAATGATTGTGGAAAGACTTGGGAAGGTATATTTTTTAACAATTCCAATGGCAAAACAGCTAACGTTTCTTATATAGATACATTTTACTTGGAAAACATTGAAAAAAACCCTCTCACAAACATTTGATTATCAGGACTTTAAAAATTTAACAAAAAAATATTACATTTTTTCATATATATTAGAACGAAAATAGAGTTTAAAGCGTTTTATTTGTGTATTAAGTAGACCGTTTCATTATAATTTAATAAATATGTTTATATTTGCTCTGTCTACAAGATTTAAAAAGTAAAAAAATAGTTTGGCACGATATGTGCATTATACTATTCAAAATATAAAGAGGTATCAATCCTTAAAGATGTAGTTTTCTTATTTTGAGACCTTAGTCGAAAGAGCCTGAATTTGCTTGCAAATTTGGGCTTTCTTTATTTTACAAGCTTACATTGCCAGTAACACACACATTATCCTTCTTATCTATAACTTAAATTTCAATACTTTAATAAGTAAGTAACTTCTTGAACCTAGATCAACTATAAATGTTAGGTATAAAAAAAGAAATGTTCGGATTATTTAAGAAAGACCCCAAAAAAGCACTGGAAAAAAAATATAGAAGCTTACTGCAAGAATCTTTTGAGCTATCAAAAACCAATAGAACTGCTAGTGATGCTAAAGCAGCTGAAGCTGAAGAAGTTTTAAAAGAAATAGAAAAACTGAATTAGTAAAATTCAAGCCTGTTAAAAATTTCATCGGTGTTATCGATATACAATAACATTATTTTTTTTAGCTCATCCTTACTCTTAGGTTGAGTTTTGATTAAAAACCGTTCGTAGTCTATCTTTGCTATTAACCTGAGTTCGGGTTAAATTGCGCAGTACAAATCTTAGAAAACGCCAGTA